>NZ_JAXMJI010000116.1:0-9005 GCF_034376665.1 Allopontixanthobacter sp.
GGCGCTGCGGGCCAGCTGCCTTCGTTGAGACCGGCACAAATCACCAGATCCGCGCGGCTCATCCGCGATTCGAGCAGGCCGTAGATTGCCACACGCGGATGTCCGCCATAGGGCGGGCGGACCGCAACCAGCTCCATTGCATCGCGCAGGGCCGTGTGCAGTTCGCGTAATTCGACCGTCGTGCCCACATCACGCGAATGCAGCCGCAACTCCTCGACCAGCGCGGCCAGGGCGCGGCCATCCTCGCGCGACCAGATCGCGTCGGCGCACAGGCTTTCCGCCGCAGCGGACAGCGCATCGAGCCGGTCGGCCAGCGGCTGTTCGTCCCGGTCCGCCACCAGCGGCGCAAGGATCGCCTCGACGCCGTGCCACCATTCCGCGACTTTCGCCCGGCCCGCAATCGGTGCCAGCGGCGCGAGGCCGGGTGCGGGGCGCGGGCCGCGGAGCTTCAGTTCCAATGCGCGGACATTGCCCAGCCATTCCTGCCGCGCTTCACCAAGGCGAACCAGTGGATGCTGGAGAAGCGCCATCAGCGGAACTGGCGGGACATTCTCCGATGCGACTTCCGCCAGCAGCAGGAACAGCCGCCCCGCCGGAGTATCGCTGAGCGGGCGCCCGGCGGAATCGTCTGCGGTGATGTTCCAGCGCCGCAGATGCTGGACAATCCGCCGGGCCAGGCCGCGGTCAGGAGTGATCACGTTGACCCGCTTCGCCGGCTCCTCGATCGCTTGGCGCACCAGCAGTGCAATCGCCTGCGCTTCCTCCTCCGGACCTGCGGTTTCCATCAGGCGGACGCCGGACAGGCGGCGCTTGTCCGCTTCCAGACCGGCCCAAGCCTTGCTTGCCTCGGGCGGCAGGAAGATCGAGGAAATGGCATAGGTCCGGTCGGGAGAAGCCGCTGTAAGCCCCTTGCGGTGCCATTGCCGCACTTCGCCGCGGGCGACTACCATCCGGTTCAGCAGCAGCTTGAGATGATATTGCGGGTGAGTGACCGCATCGCCGCGGGTGAATGGTGGATCCCCCGCCTGTTCCGGCGCGCCTGCGGTGCCCAGTTCGTTCCACACCGCATCTACCATGGCCAGATCCAGGTCAGGCAGGATCACCGCGCCGCCGGGCAATTCCGAGACCACGCGCAGCAGCCGCGCGAGCGCCGGGGCCGCACTGGTGACCCCCGCCGCGACGATCGGAGTGGGGGGTGGCTGCAATTTCCAGCGTTCCGCCGCGAAATCGAACAACCGGTTGCGGCGCGCGGCTGCGTTCAATTCCCCGGCTGCTGTCAGTTCCGCCAGCCAGCGCATCTGGACGCGGGCAAAGGTTCGCAAGCTGTCCTGCCAATGGCTGGCGAGATCGGGCCTCAGCCCCAGCACGTTCTCACCCAGCAGTTCTTCCGGACCTATATCCTCGACCAGCAGCCGGTCCATCGCGGCGGCAACATCGCGGGCCATGCGCAGCAGGGCGCTGCCGCGCGGTGCATCCTTGCCCAGCTCTTCGCGCAGCAGTTCCGCCAGCCGCAGCCAGCGCCGGGTCGGATCGACGCTGCGGGGTATATCGGCTGCGCCCAGCGGATCGAGCAGGCTGCCGAGAGTTTCGTCGAGATCGAGATCGCCGACCACGGCCATGCGCGGCATCAGCATCCCGCTGAGCCCCGCAGTGCCGAAGTAGCGGATGAACGCTTCGCTGACGGTGCGCACCGCACGCGTGCTGGGAAGCAGCAGGGTCAACCGGGCGAGGCCGAAATCGTCCTGCCCGTATCGCGGCACCAGGCCCGCGACCAGGGCATCGGCGAATCCGCGATGGGCCGCGATGGAATAGATGTTGGGTGGGTGTGGTGCCGGGCCCTCAGCCACGTTGCAACGCTTCTTCGGTCGGCCGGATCGCTTGCGGAGTGCCCACTTCGAACCACTGCCCGGTGAAGCTGGTGCCGAACAGGCGGCCTTCCTCGATTGCGCGCTCCCACAACACATTGGTCGAGAACGGCCCCGCCGGCGGGTCCCTCAACAGCCGATGCGAAACAATCTGGATACCGGTAAAGATGAACGGCGCAATCCGGCCGGAACGGCGGCGGGCGAGCCTCCCGACCGGGTCCATCTGGAAATCGCCCTTGCCCCGGAAATTCAGCGCCCGCGCGTGCGGCACCATCAGCAGCAGCGCGTCCATCTCGTCCGGGTTCCAGCGGTTCGACAGGTCGTGGAAGGCGTCGCGCGGCCCGTCGAGCCAGATATTGTCGGCGTTGAGGCAGAAAAACGGGTCGGGCAACAGGCTCTGCGCCTTGACCATTCCGCCGCCGGTTTCGAGCAGGAGGTCACGCTCGTCCGAGATTGTTATTGCCGGGTCTTGCCGTTCCGCCAGATGGGCTTCCAATGCGTCCGCCAGATAGTGGACGTTGACCACCGCCTTGGTCACGCCGGCTTCGACCATCCGGTCCAGCGCGTGATCGATCAGCGGCTTTCCGGCGACGCGGACCAGTGGCTTGGGCTGCGACGCGGTGAGCGGCCGCATCCGCTTGCCCAGTCCGGCGGCCATGACCATCGCCGTGTCCGACACAAGGCCGTTCGAAGCGCCAGCATTCATGCGATCTGGCCGCCGAAACTGTCGCGGACCTGACGCGGAATATTGGTGTCGAACCATGCTGCGACGGGGGCCAGCGCGGGGTGGCGCAGATCCCGCTCCAGCGCTTCCCATACGCGGGGGATGTAGGACAGGTACCGCGGCTTGCCGTCCCGCTTCCACAGGCGGGCGAATATTCCGACGATCTTGGCATTCCGCTGTGCGCCAAGCCGCGCGTAATTCGCCAGGAAGTCGTCATCGGCATCGGCTTGCGCCAGATAATGGTCGAGCATCCGGCGCTCCAGGTCTGGCGAGACGTCGCGGCGGGCGTCCTGCAGCAATGACACCAGATCATAGGCGGGGTGACCGACAAGAGCGTCCTGAAAATCGATCAGACCCTGCGCGCCGCGTCCCGCCGCGTCTGGGCCTAGCAGCATGATATTCTCCGCGTGGTAGTCGCGCAGCACCGTTACCTGACTCGAAGGCTTCGCGACAAGCGGGGCAAGCGTCTCGCTCCAGGCCGACAGATAGCTGCCCGCGTCGGCTTCGATGTGCATTGCCGGACAATACCATTCGGTCAGCAGTGCAGCTTCCCGCGCATAGACCTCCATATCATACGGCGCGAAGGGTCCCGCAGGTTTGGTGTGAAGGCGCGCCAGCGCGTCGACCGCGTCGGTATAGGCGCCCGTTTCACCCTGCGGATTGGCATCGAGCCAGTCGCGCATCCGCTCGTCCCCGAAATCCTCGATCAGCACCCATCCCTGCGCCGCATCCTGCGCGTATATCTCGGGCGCGCGCATTGCATTGTCCCTCAGCCACCGCGCCACGTGGATGAACGGTGCGGGATCTTCTTCCGGCGGCGGGGCGAACATCAGCATGGCTTGCCGATCCTCGACCGCTACGCGGAAATAGCGACGAAAAGACGCATCGCCCGGGATCGGGTCGATCGCAGCACCGCCCCAACCTGCATTGCCCAGAAAGGAATCGATACCGGCGGGCAGGAGTTCGCTCATGGCATCCGCCCTAGCCAATCGGCACCGCCGCGGGCAATCGCAATCCGGCCTTCCTCCGCAACTTCGAGCGAGATTGCGAGGCATCCCGGCTCGGATTCGAATCCGCCGGCGTTGTCAGGCCATTCCGCCAGCAGCACCGCGCCCTTGCGGTAGTCCTCAAGGCCAAGTTCCTCGATCTCCTCGGGGCGCTCCAGCCGGTAGAAATCGGCATGGACCAGCGGCAGGCGAACCGCCGGCGGATCATAGGTTTCGATAATGGTGAAAGTCGGAGAGGGAACCTCCGCGCCGTAACCGAGCGCCGAGATGATCGCCCGCGCAAGGGTAGTCTTCCCCGCCCCCACACGCCCGGTCAGCGCAACAACGTCCCCCGCCCGCAACTGCGCCGCGATACGTGCGCCGAAGTGCTCCATCGCGCCAAGATCAGGCAGCTGGATTGTCAAGGGATCAGGATGGTTGCGCTGGTCCCGGCACCCTTGCGCGAGACTATCTCGAGTGTCCCACCGTGCGCTTCGATCAATTGCCGTGCCAGCGGTATGCCAAGCCCCTGGCGACGTTCCAGACCGGAGCCGTCCGCACTCGCGCGGAGCCCGTCGAGTGCGCGGGACAATTCATCCTTCGCCATGCCGGGGCCGTTATCCGACACCACGATCCGGGCCACGCCCTTGGGCTTGCCGACATCCACCAGAATCCGGCCGCCTTTCGGCGTGGCGGCAATGGCGTTGTCGAGCAAGTGCCCGATCGCCCGGCCCAACTGGCGCGGATCAGCGTCAAGCTTGCCCCCGGCCCCGCCGCGTAGATCGAGGGACAACCCGCCAGCGTTGATCGCCTGTTCCCGCTCCCGCACGATCTTTGTAACGAACGGCAGCAATTCGATCCGTTCCTTGGCAATCGGCAGCAGCCCTGCTTCGCTCTGCGACAGATCGAGCACGTTTTCGACCTGTTCGGTGAGCCGTTCGACGGAATTCAGAATGGCGGAAACATATTCCTTCCCCTGCTCGCTCAAATCTCCGGCAACGCCCGCTTCGAGCAATTCCGCGAATCCGCCAATCGTGGTGAGCGGGGTGCGGAATTCGTAGGACATATTGGCGAGGAAGCGGGTCTTCACCGCATCCGCCTCCTCCAACGCTTCCGCCCGCTGACGCAGCGCGTCCTCGGCCTTCTGCGAATCGGTGATGTCCAGCGTGGTGAGCAGACCATTCCCGTCGGGCAGCGGAACCCCGGCGAATTCCACCGTTCGCCCGTCAGCCATCAGCACCCTTCCGGCGGTTCGCTTGCGGTCGAGCGTGGCGGCGCGGATGACTTCGCCGATCGCCCGCGCCTGCTTCGGCCGGGCGAGATTAGGGGCGATTGCCTCCAGCATCTTTTCCGCGTTCGGATGCGCGTCGAGCATTTCCGGATCGAGCGCCCACACACCGGCGAAACTGCGGTTCCACAATTGCAACGTGCCGTTGGGGGCAACGACCGCGAGCGCTTCGAACAGGCTGTCGAAGATCGCTGTACGGGTCCGCAGCAGGGTATCGCGGGTGGCAGACAGGGCGAGCTGTTCGGTGCGGTCTTCGGCGATCAGCACCAGCCCGCCATCGGGCATCGGCTGGGCGACGATCCGGAGATGCGTGCCGCCGGACAGGGGCCACGCCTCTTCCTGCGCTTCGCCGCTGTTGAACCATTCGGCATGTTCCGTACGCCAGGCTGGGAAATCGCGGACTTCCGGGGTCTTTCCCTGCTCGCGTGCGTCGCTCAGCAGCCGCTCGAAACTGGTGCCGACGGCAATCGTGTCCGGTGAAATTCCGAAGGTCCGCCGGAAAGGCTGGTTGGCGAAGGTCAGCTTGCGCGCCGCATCGAACTGCGCGACGCCGATGGACAGCTGGTCCAGCATTGAACGCTGGGCATCACGGAACGCCCGGAAACTGCGCGCCTGCTCCTCCATTTCCTCGATATCGACAGCGTATCCCGCCACCCCGTCATCGCCGAGCGGAAAATCGCTGACCCGGAGACTGCGCCGCTGGCCGTCGATTGTGGTGGCGACGATCCGTTCGATCGAAAGGTTCTGTTCTGCCGCCTGGGCCGCTATCTGGGCCGCAGTCAGTCCATCGACAGGCTCTACCAGTTCAAGCTGGTTTTCGACCGTACTGTCGGCGCTCTGCGCACCGACGGCTTTCACATACGCCTTGTTGACCAGCCGCAGTCGGCTGTCCGGTCCGCGAAACCACATCGGGATCGGAGCGGCTTCGATCAAACCCACGAGGGCGGCGAAATCACCCTTCACCCGGGCGGCATCTTCGCGCAATTGTGCCAGTTCGCCTTCGCTTTCGCTGAAGTCGAACACCCAGATCAGCGCAGCCCCGCCGGGCGAAATCTGTGGATCCGCCAGATTGCCGCGCAGGGCCAGGCTGCGGTGCGAACCGGGAGTGGTCAGCGACATGCGAAACGGGGCCGCAGTACGCTGGGTGTGACGAACTTTCCTGGTGAGGTCGGCCAATTGTTCCGGCGAGAGGCCGGCCAAGGTGCCGTCCTTGCGCTCGCCCGACAATTCGCTGAGATATTGCGGCAGCGTATCGAGCCCGAGCCAGCCCGCAAGACGATCCGATCCCTCGATCCGTCCGTCGGCGCGAACCAGCAGCGGAATGGCGGGCGCTTCGTCGATCATCCGTGCCATCCGGCGGGCCGCCTTGCGGCTCTGTTCCGCCTGCCTGGACTTAGCCCCGGCCGCAATCATCACCCACGCGGCGCCCGCAGTCCAGGCAGCGAGCAGCAAACCGATCAGGGCCAGCGCGGTGGCGGATAATTCCATGCGGTTTCAGCTATGCTGCGCGCGGCCAGGATGCAATGGCTGCAGGGACGAAGTGACCAACAAAAACCACAGGAAACAGGCAGCCCCGCAGATGAGGGGCCGCCTGTCCGGCCAAAGCTTGGTTTTCAGTACCGGTAGTGGTCCGGCTTGAACGGGCCTTCCTGCGGCACACCGATGTAATCGGCCTGCTTCTTGCTCATGCGGGTCAGCTTGACCCCGAGCTTTTCCAGATGAAGCGCAGCGACCTTCTCGTCGAGGTGCTTGGGCAGCACATAGACATCGTTTTCATACTGGTCGTTGCGAAGGAAAAGTTCGATCTGCGCCAGCACCTGGTTGGTGAAGCTGGCGCTCATCACGAAGCTGGGATGGCCGGTGGCGCAGCCGAGATTGACCAGGCGGCCCTTGGCCAGGATCAAGATCTGCTTGCCGTCGGGGAAAGTGACCATGTCGGTCCCTTCCTTGATTTCGGTCCAGTCGTAATTGTCGAGTGCGCCGATCTGGATCTCGCTGTCGAAATGGCCGATGTTGCACACGATAGCCATGTTCTTCATCGCCTTCATGTGTTCGGCGGTGATCACGTCCTCGTTGCCGGTGGCGGTAACGAAGATATCGCAGCGCTTTACCGCTTCTTCCATGGTGACGACTTCATAGCCTTCCATGGCAGCCTGCAATGCGCAGATCGGATCGACTTCGGTCACCATCACGCGGGCGCCGCCCTGGCGCAGCGATGCGGCCGAACCCTTCCCCACATCGCCGAAACCGGCAACGCAGGCGACCTTGCCCGACAGCATCACGTCGGTGGCTCGGCGGATCGCATCGACCAGGCTTTCGCGGCAGCCGTACAGATTGTCGAACTTCGATTTGGTCACGCTGTCATTTACGTTGATCGCCGGGAACGGCAGTTTGCCCTGCTTGGCGATCTGGTACAGGCGGTGGACGCCGGTGGTGGTTTCTTCCGAAACGCCGCGGATGTTCTTGACTGATTTGGTCAGATAGCCCGGGTTCTTGGCGACATAGGCCTTAAGCGCGCGCTGCATTTCGATTTCTTCGGCATTCTGCGGATCGGGCATGGTTTCGCCCGCTTCCAGCCGGGCGCCCCACAGCGCAAACATGGTTGCATCGCCGCCATCGTCGAGGATGATGTTGGCGGTCTGGTCCGGATCGGCATGGGTCCACCAATCGAAGATCTTGCCGACATAATCCCAGTAATCCGCCAGGCTTTCGCCCTTGATCGCAAACACCGGCACGCCCGATGCGGCGATCGCCGCAGCAGCATGGTCCTGCGTGGAAAAGATGTTGCAGGTCGCCCAGCGCACTTCCGCGCCCAGCGCTGTGAGTGTTTCAATCAGGACCGCGGTCTGGATGGTCATGTGAAGCGAACCGGTGATCCGCGCACCGGCCAGCGGCTTGCTCGTCCCGAATTCTTCGCGCAGAGCCATCAGGCCCGGCATTTCGGTTTCCGCGATCCTGATTTCAGCGCGGCCGTAATCGGCGAGCGAAATGTCCTTGATGATGTAATCGGTATCGGCGGCCACGGGATTCTCCTGGAGGTGTCCATTTACGCCGTAGCGGACGCACGGCAATCTGGGGGCGCATGTAGCGAGCGGCTGTCTCTGAGGCAAATATAAAGCGATCTTTATATGATGTTGTCATTGCTCCGCCACGGAGGTGCCCTATATCGGTGGTCAACCCCCGTTTTCACGAAAGGATATTTCACATGGCAATCTCTGTTGGCGACAAACTTCCCGATATCAAATTGGTCAAAGCTACTCCGGACGGCCCCGAAGCGGTCCAGTCCTCCGAGTTTTTTGCCGGCAAGAAAGTCGCACTGTTCGCCGTGCCCGGCGCTTTCACCCCCACCTGCTCGGCCAAGCACCTGCCGGGTTATGTCGAAAAGATGGACGAGCTGAAGGCGGCCGGCATCGACGAGGTGGCCTGCACTTCAGTCAACGATGCTTTCGTGCTCGGCGCGTGGAGCAAGTCCAACGATGCGGGCGATATCGCGATGCTGGCGGATGGCAACGGCGATTTTGCGTCCGCGCTCGGCCTCGACGCCGACTTCAAGGGTTTCGGCATGGGCACCCGCAGCCAGCGGTATTCGATGGTGGTCAACGACGGCATCGTCGAACAGATCAACGTCGAAGCGCCGGGCGATTTCTCGGTCAGTTCCGCCGAACATCTGCTCGGCCAAATCTAGAGTCATAACCTGACCCCAAGGGAAGATCTGCCCTATTTCAGGAGAGGCGGCAGCGAACAACGCTCATCAACATTGATCCGATAGTAACCATTGCATCCTATCGCGAACCCATGAGCACTCGCGCCGCCTCTTCCTTCTTTGATCCGGATATTGTTGCCAATCTTTTGCAGTCGACCGCTGCGCGCAAGCTGTTCGTTCTGACGATTGTCGGCGGCCTGTCTGTTTCGATGTTGACCACAATCTTGCTGCAGACCGGACTCATAATTCGGATATCCGAATTTGTGTGGTTCCTGCAAATTGCCGCAGCAATGTTCGTGCTGTCGGCGTGGTGTTTCGCTCGCCACGACGATTTAAGGCTGGCGAATGCTGCCATCATAACCGCTATTGCAACAATTTCGCTGATACTTTGCGGCCTTGTCTCGAATACCGGTCTGCGCATGAATATGCCGGTCGCAGA
>NZ_JAXMJI010000117.1:0-57013 GCF_034376665.1 Allopontixanthobacter sp.
GCACCGTCGCCAGCGTTGACGAATTCATCACGAAGCTGGCACCCTGTCGGTGGCCCGATTTCATCGTATGCACCAGATCGATCAGCCGCGCTTCGGGGGTCGTCCCGAAACCGAAGGCATCGCCCGAACCGATATATTGCAGCGAGCCGAACGCACGGACCCCGTCTTCGGCGGTCGAGACCGGCGCGGTCAGGAACCCTTCAGGCTGGTCGAAACCGGAGCCGTTGACGAAAGCGGCACCTTCGGCGCGGGCAAACTCCATCGCGATCTCGCTGGCGAGCCAGCTTTCCAGATCGAAGCCGGCATCATCCAGCATCGCCTGGCTGGCCGCCGGATTGGCATAAAGCTCGCCCGTCGGGGGGGAGATTTCGGCGAATTGCGGCGCGTCGGTTTCCGGCCGCGCGGCCGTTTCGCTGACCCAACCCGAGGCCGTGCCGCCGGTGGACACCAGCTTGCGGTAGCCCGCGCTGCCCGTCTGGACCACCTGGGCGAGGCTGCGAATCGGGCTGATTTCGATCAATTCCCGGGCGATCATTGCATCGATCGACTGCGGCACGGCATAGCCGCCATCGGAGGGCACCTGGCCGTTGATCGACTTGATTTCCGACACCCGCCCGCGGCGCAGGTAGCCGTCGATGAAGCCTTTCACTTCGGCGGTGTCGGAAGCGCCCGAAATCGCTGGACGGGCAGCGGCGCGGCCGACCTTGTCGAGCCGGGCTTTCACTTCGTCAACGTCGGAGCGCAGCGCGGTGACATCGGCTTCGGTCTTGTCCTGACGGGCGACGATGTCGAAGCTGGCATCGAGCTGGTCAGGGGCGGCAGAGGTATGATTATCCATCGGGCATTCACCTTTTTCGGGTTGGGGAGGTAGTCGGCAGGCACAAAAAAACCGCCTTGGGGGCGGCCGGTTGGAGGGGCGGGATTGGAGGGTATCAGCTGATCAGATGGACCCGCGCACCATGCTGGAGCGGATGGGTAACCAGGCTGACTTCGAACAATTCGACATCGTGCAGATGCCGCCCGGCACCCTCCCGGCGGTAGCTGCGGGCGCGGTAGCCAAAGCTGAGCCCGTCCACGCTGCGCGCCTTCAGCTCGGTTGCGGCGCGGCCATGCGGATTGTCGATCCGCGCCACGATCCGGAGGCCGCGCCGGTCCTCGGCGATGCTATCGACCCATCCGATCCGCTGCTCGGCGCTGTGCTGCCAGTACAGCGGCAACGGGTTCTGCAGTTGGGCCAGACTACGCTTGAAAGCGCCGGGCCAGATCGTGTCGCCTGCGCCGTCCGGTGTTCCGAACAAGGCCGCATAGCCTGCGAAACGTAACGCTTCGGGTGCGGGGGGCAGCGCCGCGTTCATTTCAGCAGCCCGGGTGCGCCGATCCGCACCGCGATGCCGATCAGCAGCAGCGCGAGCACACCGCGCACCACCCATTCGACCGCCGCCTTCCAGGCGCTCGCCTTGGCATCGCGCCAGGCGCGCAGCAATTCGCGCAATTCGTCGATATCGTTCTGCGCGTTCGCATCGCCGAGACCGAGCCGCGCGATCACCCGGCTGGCCCCTAGCTCGGACGATTCCTCGACGATGGCGCGCAGCGTAACCATTTCGGTGCCGTCGCTGCTCGCCTGCGCGATCAGCCGCGCCAGCATGTCTTCGCGGATCATTTCGGGTCTCCTTCTGGTTTCAGCCCGAGCAGGCTGCGTTTTTCCGAATCGCTCAGGAATGTGGCCCCGGAAACCTGCGACCACAGCCGCTCGCGGTCTTCCGACAGGGCGGAAATCTGGTCGAGATCGACCGACAGCGGCGCGCCGCCGAACCATGGGCCGAGACCCTGGCTGATGCCGGACAGGATCTTGCCCGCCAGCGGCAGCAACGTCAGCCGCCACAATGCGCGATTTGCCTCGCGGTAATTGGCATAGGTGTTGTCGCCCGGCAGGCCGAGCAGCATGGGCGGCACCCCGAACGCCAGCGCAATATCGCGCGCCGCAGCCGCCTTGAGATTGGCGAAATCCATGTCCGCCGGGCTCATCGACAGGCTCTGCCAGGTGAGGCCGCCTTCCAGCAGCATCGGCCGCCCGGCGTTGATCTGCCCGCAATAGGCCGCGGACAATTCCGCCTTCAGCCGGTCGAACTGGTCAGTCGTCAGCCCGCCGCCGTCTCCGCCATCATAGACCAGCGCGCCCGATGGCCGCGCGGCATTTTCCAGCAAGGCGCGGTTCCACTGGCTGGCGGCGTTATGGATCGCCACCGCCTGTTCGGCAGCAGCCAGGCATCCGGCCCCGTAATGGTCATCGCCCGGATGAAAGGCCTTCAGATGAACGATGTTGGGCCAGCCGCTGTCATCCTCCAGCGGAATGGTCAGCGTCCGGTTCGCCAGGCGGTAGGCATAGGCCGTCGGCCAGCCATCCTCCCCGGCGATCACTGATATGCGTTCCGGCCGCAGGGCAAACAATTCGGCCGGCTGGCCAGCGCCATCCTTCATGACCTGGACATAGGCGTTGCCATGCAGCAGCAGATGCGCAGCCAGCGTTTCTATCAGCGATTGCCCTGCCGAACACGCGCCGATCAAGCCCGCGAGACGTGTGTCTGCGGAATTGAGCGGTGCGCTGCCGACCCCCTCCGCGACAATCCGCACCGCCCGCTGCGCCACTGGATTTTCGACAAAGGCACGCCGAACCGCAGTGGTATATTCGAACGGCGGCTTGCCCCCGCCGTCGAACGCCGCCGCCCAGGGCGAAGTAAACCCGCGCGCAATCGGCACACGTGTCTGATCCCCGCCCTTGA
Source organism: Allopontixanthobacter sp. (assembly GCF_034376665.1). Classification (NCBI taxonomy): domain Bacteria; kingdom Pseudomonadati; phylum Pseudomonadota; class Alphaproteobacteria; order Sphingomonadales; family Erythrobacteraceae; genus Allopontixanthobacter; species Allopontixanthobacter sp. The sequence goes on from NZ_JAXMJI010000117.1 coordinate 2,781, forward strand.
AGGCGGAGGCGATTGTGTTGAGGAAGGACATGGAATTTCCTTAAATTGCTAGACTTGCAAGACCCGCGGCACGCTTTGCCGGCCGAGCATCAATTCATGGGCTGCCCATACAAGGGCATCGGCGCGGTCGGGGCTTCTACCTGGGCCTTCGTAACTGCCGCCCGCCATCAGCCCGCATAGCTGGTCCTCCAACCGGGCAAACATCCCCGCGTGGCGCATTCGGCCCGCTTCGTAGAGCGCAGCGACCGGTTCTGCGCGGGCGATCTTGCCGCGGCTGGCGTGGACCAGTTTCAGGGGCAGCGCGATATCCGCAGCGCGCAGCACGCTCGCCACCATGTCGCCGCCCTGGTTGGCCTCGGCAATTACCCGGTCGGCATCCCAGGCTCTGGCCGCCTCCGCCACGGCGCGGGCCCAGCGTTCGGGCGTTGGCCGCGCAACCGAGCAATCGGCGAGGACCACTCCGGTGCCATTGGCCGTCAACCCCGCAACGATTATGCCGCATTCATCGCCCCGCGCCGTTGCGGGCGGATCGACCCCGACCACTACGCGGGTCAGCGGATGGGTTTGTGCCGCCACCCGGCAATTTTCGATCATGGCGCGGCTCCATAGCGCGCCCTCGACCTCCGCCAGCAGCACGCCGTCGAGTTCCTGTCGGCCCAGTGCGGTGCTCCCGTAGGTGCGGCGGATGTCGCGAATGAACCGCACCGGCAAATTGGCCGCGTTGTCGTAGGTCGAACCGCGGGTAATCCGGACGCTGCCCGAGGAGACTTCATCCATCAACCGGCGCATCAGCGGGACCGCGCGGGGAGTCGTGGTGGCCAGGCTTCGCGGATAATCCCCCAGCCGCAGACCCATTATCAGATTGTCCCAACTCGCCACCCCGCGTCCGCCCGTTACGTCCCACTTGGCAATTTCGTCACACCAGGCATGGCTGTGCTGAGGGCCGCGCAAACTGTCCGGTTCGCCCGCCGAATATAACATTGCCTGCGCGCCATTGGGCCAGGTCAGACGTTTAAGTGACGGTTCGAAATGGGGCATGCGCTTCGGCGGAGACGTGGCCAGAATGCCGCTTTCTCCCTCCACCATGATTGCCCTCACTTCCGAAATGGAAGCCCCGACCAGTGCAATCCGGGCATCTTTGTTGCGTTTCGCGATATGCCGGACCCATTCGGCCCCGGCGCGTGTCTTGCCAAAACCGCGCCCGGCGCAGATCAGCCAGACCTGCCAGTCGCCCGGTGGGGGAAGCTGTTCGAACCGTGCCCAGACTCTCCAGTGGAACCGCAATTCGTCTTTCTCGCTTTGGGACAAGGCCCCGAGGAAAATGTGTCGTTCTTCGTCTTCCAGCGAGAGGAGCAGGCGGAGACGATCAATCTGCGTCATCGGCACCGCTTTCGATTGTCGAAACCGGGCACTTTACGGTCGAACCAGGGCTGTCCTGCGCGATCAGGACCTGAACGGCCTTCTCTCGTGCCCGCATCGCATCCAGCTTTGTGTTGATCGATGCGAGGATTGCATCCTCGTCTTCATCATCGCGGATTGCCTTGCGCTGGCTAACTGCTTCGCGGTGGGCGGCCAGCAGACGGAAGGCGGTAGCGTTGTCGAATTTGCGGCGCGCTTTGGTCTTGGTTCCTTCGAGCTCACCGATCCGCAGCCGGTAAAGCAGTGACATTTCCAGGTTGTCGTATCCTTCGCACAAGGCATCGAACCATGCGCTGCGAAACTCCGCGTCTTCGCGCCGGAGCTTGTAGATTGTGCTTTTGGTCACTTTGGCCGCGCGGGCGGACCCGGCGATGTTCGAGCTTTCCGCCAGCGCTGCGAGAAATGTCTCCCGCCATGCAGGAGTGTTCCGGCCGCGCAGTGGGTGGCCGGGCGAGGATGTCGCCATAGGAGTTATCCGTGCTGAAAATGAAGGACCGTCCCGGACCGGCTCCTGCGAATCGGTCTATTGCGATGTTCCAAATAACTAACCAATGAGCGTGACAATGTCAACGAAAAAGTGCCAAATAGGTTAAATACACGGTACGCGCGGCGCATTTCGTGCGGATAGGCGCTTGCAGCGCAGGGGACCCCGCACTAATCGCAGCGTCAGTGGCCCGCCTTGTCAGGGGCGTTCAAATCGGGAGGCGGCCCTTGCTGCGCGGATTGTACAATTGGACGATGGAAAAGGCCGCGCACCGCCACGCCGTGGGGTGGCTTGCCTTCTTCAGTTTCGTTGAATCGAGCTTCTTTCCGATTCCGCCGCATCCCCTGCTCGGGCTGATGTGCCTGGCCGAGCCGAAAAAAGCGGTCCGCTACGCCGCGGTCGCCACCGCTGCCTCAGTCGCCGGGGCGCTACTGGGCTATGCGATCGGATATTTCCTTTATGACGCTGTCGGCGCGCAGCTGATCGCCGCGCTCGGGTTGACGGAAAGCTTCCCCACCGCGCGCTGCACCCTCAACGAATACGGGGCGCAAGCGGTCATTCTAGCCGCCGCGACGCCGGTACCGTTCAAGCTGCTGACCATAACCGCCGGCTTTACCGCCATGCCGCTGGCAACCTTCCTGATTGCCAGCATCGTGGGCCGCGCAATGATCTTCATGACGGTGGGCATACTGTTCCGGGTATTCGGGGCGCCGATCAAACTGTTCATCGACAAATATCTAATTTCGGTGACAACCGCCTTTGTCGTGCTGGTAATCGGCGGCTTTATAGCGCTTTCGTCGCTCGCCGGGGAAAGCGACGAGCCATCGGATGATCCCTGTGTCACTGCTGCGCGGGCCGGATCGAGCTAACCTTCGCTGACGAAGCCCTTTCGGTTAAGGACCTCAAATAATCCCGACGGATTTCCCGGCGCGTTCGAACATTCCGAGAATCGTCTGCACTTCCGCTTCGCTGTGTTCGGCGCATAGCGAGCACCGCAGCAGGGTCATGTTGGCGGGTGTCGCAGGGGGGCGTGCCAGATTGACATAGAGCCCTTCACTCAGCAGCGCTTCCCACATCATCGCGCCGCGTTCCAGATCGGGCATGATCACCGCGATGATGGCGCTTTCGGCTTGCTTGGTCCCAAGTTCGAAACCGAGATCGCGCAGGCCCTGGTGCAGTGTGCGGGAATTTTCCCACAAATGCGCCCGCTTGTTCGAACCGTGCATCAGCTTGCGGATCGACGTCGCGGTGCTGGCGACCACGGCGGGGGGCAGGCTGGCGGTGAAGACATAGGGACGGCAGACCAGCCGCATGATCTCGAATTTCGGGTGATTGGAAACGCAGAAGCCGCCGACCGTCCCGACGCTCTTGGAAAATGTTCCGATGATGAAATCGACATCATCGATCACCCCGACTTCTTCGGCAACGCCGCGGCCATGCTGTCCGATGAAGCCCATCGAATGCGCTTCGTCGACCAGTACCATCGCGCCGTTTTCCTTGGCGATCCGGACCATCTCCTTCAGCGGTGCGACATCGCCCAGCATCGAATAGACGCCCTCCAGCACGACCAGCTTGCCCGCGCCCTCCGGCACCCGCTTCAGCCGCTTTTCCATCGCCTCGATGTCGTTGTGCTTGAACGGCACGACTTCGGCATTGCCCATCGCGCAGCCATCCCAGATGCTCGCGTGGCTGTCGATGTCGAGGATGATGTAATCGCCCTTGCCGGCGATCGTGCTGATGATCCCCAGATTGGCCTGATAGCCAGTCGAGAAGACCATCGCGTGGTCCATGCCGTAGAATTCGCGGAGCGCATCCTCGCATTCGCGGTGGCCCTGGAAGGTGCCGTTCAGAACCCGGCTGCCGGTTGTTCCGGCACCGAAGTCTGACATTGCCTGCTTGCCCGCTTCGATCACATCGGGATCGAAGGTCATGCCCATGTAATTGTAAGTGCCGAGCAGGATCGTATCGCGCCCGTTACAGATCGCACGGGTCGGCGACAGCACCTTTTCCATCACCAGGCTGAAGGGATCCTGCATCCCGGCGGCGAGCAATTGCTCGCGCTGCTGGATCAGCGGATCGAATTTGCTGAACAGGTCGGTTGCGATTGCAGGCGTATCGGTGCCCTCGGAGCGGGGCGGGGCGGAATGGTCGTTCATGGTCAATTCTGCAATGTGTTCACGGCATCGACGAGCTGGCCGTAGTTCTCGATGTCCGCCTGCTGGTTCATGGTGATGATGATGTCGAATTCGTCCTCGATCGCAGCGACGAAATCCATCACCGTGAGGCTGTCGAATTCAAGATCGCCGGCAAAGGTCGTACTTTCCTCGATCGGGACATCTTTCTTGTTGAACGGCTCGATCAGCGAGCGGATGGAACTGTCGACGGCAGCACGGTCCATTGCGGGTAATTCCAATCTATCAAGTTTCGCGAACGCGATTTCGCGGCCGATTGCCACGCAATTGCGGCGGAAAAGCGGTTTCGATCCCTGCTTGTCAAGGCCGAGCCGTGCTGGCAAGCCCCCGATGTCCGATCAGGGCAGCTCAGCGAGGGCGGCAGCGATGGAATCCGAACTTGTAAATGGCGATCGTCCCCCTGCAGCTATGAGCGCAGAGAAGCCGGAACGGGTGTTTTCCGAAAACGCCATCCACATGATCCGCACGGCGCAGATCAACACGCTGACCCTGTCGCAGATGGCCGACCAGAAGGCTTCGATCCTGATGGGGGCGACTTTTCTCGTCTTTTCCCTCTCGATCAGCCGGTCGCTGACCGGTGACATGCCCGCTTCGCTGGTGCTGCTGGCACTGTTTTCGTTCCTGAGCTCGGTGTGCGCGGTCATTGCGGTAGTGCCGTCCATTGGAAAAGCGGGTGCGGATCCGCGCTCCAAACCGAATCGGCTGTTCTTCGGCCACTTCACCGCCATCGAGGAACCCGAGTGGGCGGAAAGCCTGCTGGAAGACATGACCCGCGACGAAACGGTGCTGCGGACGATGATGCATGATCTTTACCAGAATGGCTGTGTGTTGCAGCGCCGGAAGTACCGCTATCTGGCGCTGGCTTACCGGATTTTCATCGCGGGCCTGGTCGTCACGCTGCTGGTCTTCGGGATTGAAACTATCCGGTAACGACCAATTGCGCCGGGTTGGAATCGAGCAAACCCTTAACCACCCGCATGAAAGGGCCGATGGACACCGGCTTTGAAAGATATCCTTCGGCACCGACATCGCGGATCCGGTCCTCGTCGCCCTTGCCGGCATAGGCGGTGACGGCGAGCACGGGAATGCGGGCGAGCGTCACATCGCGCTTCAGTTGTCCGATCAGCTCCATTCCGGAAATGTTCGGCAATTGGATATCCATGATAACCAGATCGGGGTCGAATGCGCGGGCTGCCTTGAGGGCCAATTCGCCGTCCGCGCAGGGTTCAACGGCGAATCCGGATGCCGTGAGAACATCGCAGAACAATTTGCGGTTTAGATCGTTATCCTCGACAACCAGAACTCTCTTTGCCACTGACTGCCTTGTTGCTCCGATTGCTTTTGCTTCGTTAACCAGAAGCCGCCCCCTATGTTCTGCTTGCGTCCTCAGTAATCTTTCCACAGGATATTGACAATCACAGATAGTCATGAATCGTTAAAGCGTTCCTCCGCTGAGCCTGAATCGCTGGCTTTGTCCGCGCTGGCATGGGTATTGAGCGAGCCGTCGCGTGCGGAACGGTTGCTGTCGCTGACCGGGCTGACGCCGGAAGTGTTGCGCAATAACCTCACCGATCGGCCAATTCTGGCAGCGGTTCTGGAATTCCTCGCGAATCACGAACCCGACCTGCTGCTGGCGGCCGATGCCCTGAATGTTACCCCCGCGGCGTTGATCGCGGCCCACGAAGATCTATCCCGATGAAAAGCCGGTCCAGATGAGAACTCCACGATGACCCGACCGTTGATAATTTCCGATTGCGACGAAGTCCTGCTGCATATGGTGGCCCATTTCCGCGATTGGCTGGGGGAGAGTCAGGGCGTTACCTTCCGCATGGAGGGCAACGACTTCGCCGCCGCTATGCGCTGGAGTTCGACCGGGGAACCGGTAGGGGAACGGGACATCTGGCGCCTGCTGGGCGGGTTTTTCGATACCGAGATGGACCGGCAACTGCCGATCGAAGGCGCGGTTGCCGGGATCAACGCGGTTGCCGAACACGCCGATGTAGTGATCCTGACCAACCTGACGGACGAGCGGCAGGAACGCCGCACCCGGCAATTGGCCGATCACGGCATCCATGCGCGGGTGTTCACCAACCAGGGTCCCAAGGGGCCTGCGCTGGCGGCGATTCTCGAGGAATACCGGCCAAGCCGCGCGATCTTCATTGACGATCTGCCGCAGCATCATAAATCCGCCGCCGATACCGTGCCCGACATACTGCGGCTGCATCTGTGCGGGGAGCCTATGCTGTCCCCCCATATCGTCTGCGCGCACCAGGCCGGTAACGCCCATGCCCGGATAGACACTTGGGCCGAGGCCACCCCGTGGCTGCTCGACCGTTTGCAGCAGGAGAATGCATTGTGAGTGCTGAAGAAAGACTGGCGGAGCTGGGAATCGTCCTGCCCGCCGCCGCCGCACCGGTGGCCAGCTATGTCCCGGTCGTGGTGCATGGGGGCATCGCCTATGTTTCCGGGCAGCTTCCGTTCGTAGACGGCAAACTGGTCACCGGCCGGCTGGGCGAGGACGTGTCGCTTGAAGATGGAATCACAGCGGCGCGGGCGTGCGCCCTGATGATTCTGGCGCAATTGCGGGCGACGGATATTTCGCTCGACCGGGTGGCGCGCATCGTCAAGCTGGGGGCGTTCGTCAATTCCGCGGCGGACTTCACCGATCAACCCAAAGTCGCCAACGGCGCGTCGGACCTGATGGCCGAAGTTTTCGGGACGAGCGGCCGCCATTCCCGTGCGGCTGTCGGGGTGCCGGTTCTGCCATTGGGCGCCGCTGTGGAAGTGGATGCGATCATTGCTCTTAACGCCCATTGACCGCTGGCTTGCCCCGGCACCGCTGCCAAAGCGGGTCGGGTGGCTGGGGCAATGGACCTACGCGCATCGGGGCCTGCATGGCGACAGTGTACCCGAAAACAGCCCGGCTGCTTTCGATGCGGCTATTGCGGCGGGATACGGGATCGAATGCGATGTGCAGCGCAGCGGCGATGGCCGCGCGGTCGTGTTCCACGATTGGGAGCTTGACCGCCTGACCGGGGAAACCGGGCCGCTCTCCGCCCGCACTGCGCACGAACTGGCAAAGATCGCGCTGTCCGGAAATGGCGAGAGAATCCGGTCTCTCGAACAGGCGCTCGAGCAGATTGGCGGGAAAGTCCCGGTTCTGATTGAAATCAAGAGCCGCAATGACCGCCGCGTCCGGCCTTTATGCCTCGCAGTCCACCGCGCGCTGGAAGGCTATCAGGGTCACCATGCCGTGATGAGCTTCGATCCGCGAGTCTCGCGCTGGTTTGCCCGGCATTCGCTCCACACGGTACGCGGTCTGGTGGTGACCGAAGAAAACGCCAGGACCCTTGTTGGCCGGTGGCGGCGGCACAGCGCCCTGTGGATCGCGAAACCCGATTTCCTCGCCTACGATATACGTGACCTGCCCAGCGCTTTTGCTTCGGCCCAGCGCCGCCGCGGCCTGCCGGTGCTGAGCTGGACCATCCGTTCCGCGGTGCACCGTGATCTCGTGTCTCTCCACGCCGATGCCGCCATTGCCGAAGGCGAAGGTCTTGCGGGCCCGAAGCCGGAAAGAGAGCGGCCGACGTGAAGGACAACTCCCTGACGGCGCGCGTGGTGGGCCGCGTCGGGGCGATCGAACGCAATCTTTGGGACCGGCTGGCAGGGAGCGACAATCCCTTCGTCAGCCATGATTTCCTGACCTCGCTGGAAGATTCCAGCAGCGTCGGTCCCGGTACGGGCTGGGACCCTGCGCCGGTAATCCTGCAGGATTCTGCGGGCGTTATCGTTGGCGCGCTGCCGGCTTACGCGAAGGGTCACAGCCAGGGCGAATATGTGTTCGACCATGCCTGGGCCGATGCCTGGCACCGGGCCGGTGGCCGGTACTATCCGAAGCTGCAGATCGCGGCACCATTCACCCCGGCGACCGGCCCCCGCCTATTGACCCGCGACGCAGCTTACGGCGTCCCCCTGCTGCGCGCCGCCGAACAGCTTTGTACCGGCAACAATCTTTCCTCCGCCCATGCGACCTTCATCGAATCCGATCAGCTGGCAATCTTCGAGGAGGCGGGCTGGCTGCTGCGCAACGACATCCAGTTCCACTGGGCCAATCGCGGTTACGCCACCTTCGATGAATTCCTGGCCGCGCTGGCGTCGCGCAAGCGCAAGGCAATCCGCAAGGAACGCGCCGCGGCGGCTGAGGGAGTGACGTTCCGCCACCTCGTGGGCAGCGACATCACTGAGGCGCATTGGGATGAATTCTGGGTGTTTTATCAGGACACTGGATCGCGGAAATGGGGAACGCCCTATCTGACGCGGGAGGCGTTCAGCCTTTTCGGCGAGAGAATGGGCGACCGGGTGCTATTGATGCTGGCCTACGACGGGGACCGACCGATTGCCGGCGCGCTCAATTTTATCGGCGGCAGCGCGCTGTATGGCCGTTACTGGGGATGCACCGAGGAACGACCGTTCCTGCATTTCGAACTGTGCTATTATCAGGCGATCGATGCGGCGATTGCGCGCGGACTTTCGCGGGTTGAGGCCGGGGCGCAGGGCCCGCACAAGCTGGCCCGCGGCTATGAACCCGTCAAGATCTGGTCGGCCCACTGGATTGCCGACCCCGGCTTTCGCAGCGCAGTGGCGGATTTCCTTGAACGCGAACGGCACGGTGTCGCATCGGACCAGATGTATTTGGGTGAGCGGACGCCCTTCAAGAAGTCGTAGGTTTCCCGATTGGACGGGGGCAATGCCATCATGCAGCCTTGCGAATTCCCTCGCTCAGCCACTGGCGTGCGCGGCGCTGTGCCTCGGCGATTTCACTCGCGGTCATTTCGTCGGACACATCCGCGCGGCACCACGAAGCTTCTTCATGGCCCTTTACGGCGGCGAGGTTGAACCATTTATGCGCTTCGATCAGATCGCAGTTCACGCCGTGGCTTCCGGTCGAGTACGCGACCCCGAGATTGTAATAGGCCGATATGTCGCCGTCGGCGGCAGCCGCCAGGCAATTTGCGACCAGCAAATCAGCGGAGCCGCTGTCGGCCGGTTCGGCATGTGACGTGTCGATGATGGACAGTGTCATGAGTATTCCCCCCGTATTTGGCGACCTTCTTGCCGCCGGTGCCCGATTTCTCGGCCCTTCATGGTCAACAAACAGTTAACGGCGCTGGATAAATTCTCGGGACTGGCCGCGCCTCGGTTTCGGACGGGATTGATTTTCGTTCCATTAAGGGTTGGCGTCGCATTGCGGCTTGTATGCGTAAACGCCGCCGCCTATAGGCCCGCCAAACAGATGAGTTCCTGCCGTGAAAATTAAGCGGCGGTAAGCTCACAAGGGCGCAAGCCGACGATTTTTTTGAGGTTTGAGAGGACCAGATGGCCACTTTTGCAACCGGCGAATTGGAAATTTTCGAAAAAGCGAAGAAGTCGATCGCGCATGATTACATGCCTGGCGATGACGAGCCCTATATGGGCGAGGCGCAGCAGAATTATTTTCGAATGCTGCTGCTCGAATGGAAGCGTTCGATCCACACCGCCTCCAGTGTCACCCTGCAATCCTTGCAGGACGGGCCGATGCGCGAAGCCGACATGAACGACCGCGCGTCCAGCGAGACCGACTGGAGCATCGAATTGCGCACCAGGGACCGGCAGCGCAAACTCATTGCCAAGATCGATGCCGCGCTGCGCCGGCTGGATGAGGGCGAATACGGCTATTGCGAAGTGACCGGCGATCCGATCGGATTGCGCAGACTCATCGCCCGCCCGGTGGCCACCATGACGGTGGAAGCGCAGGAAGCGCATGAGCGCCGCGAGAAAATTTCACGCGACGATTGAGCGCCGGTGTGGCCGGTCGGCACCATCCGGTTTGCGGATATTTTCGCGTTTTGCGGGTACTGCATTTAAGGCTTCTTTAGCCATTCGCTGCTAGTCCCGTCACTGCGCGTTTCCGGCGGAAGCTCCGGGATTACGAAACCAAACCAGGCGAAAGGTATTGTCGCGAAGATGTCCTCTGTCGACACCCGCAATATAGCCCGGGATAGCCTGTTTCTGCTTGCCGAAATTCAGCTGGCCGGGGTTGCCTCGGAATTCCGGGTGAAGGTGCGCAATCTTTCCCCGGGCGGCATGATGGCGGAAGGAAACGTTCCGGTTGTTCCGGGCAGCAGGCTCAAGATTCACCTTCGGAACGTCGGCTTGATCGATGGGGGTGTCGCCTGGGTACAGGATAACCGCTTCGGCATCGCGTTCGACAACGAAATCAATCCGAAGGTGGTCCGTGCGTCGGTGGATAGCAATCAGGCCGAAAACGACACGCACCGCCAACACCTGCGGCCCCGGACTGGCAAAAGAAGCGGGAGCGGCGGCAAGCCGACCGCATTGCGCATCCTTTGACAAACGGGCGCTTCCTGCAAGATCGTGAATTCTTCAACAAGGCATCATAATCGGTCCTGACCGAGCGGCGACAAGCTGCTACGCTCGTGGTGAATGAGCCGTTTCCTCCATCTCGCCTTGTGTATGGCTGCCGCCTTGGCACTGGCATCCTGTGGGTCGGGCAAGGCTGACGATGAAGTCGATGTCGCCTTCATCGGCAGCAGCACGGAGTTGTTCGAACCGGGTTTGCGGCTGGCTCCTGCAGGACAGCATATCCGGTCCGCCACGGCCGAAGGGCTGGTTTCGCTCAATCAATCGGGCGAAGTCGTGCCCGCTCTGGCCGAACGGTGGATCGTAACCGAAGACGGCCTGAGTTATATCTTCCGCCTGCGCAACACGGATTGGGCGGACGGGATCCCGCTGACCAGCAACAGCGTCCGCGATGCGCTGCGCAGAAACATTCAGGAGCTGCGCGGAACATCGCTGGGGCTCGACCTTGCCAAGGTCGAGGAAATCCGGGCCATGACCGGGCGCGTGGTGGAAATTCGCCTCGACGGACCGATGCCGGAATTCCTGCAATTGCTGGCCCAGCCCGAACTCGGTTTGCGTCGAAATCGTCAGGGCACGGGACCGATGACCCTCTCCCGCGAGCGGGATACGGCGTTGCTGGCGCCCTTGCCCCCGGAGACGCGGGGTCTGCCTGTGGATGAAGATTGGGAATCGCGGGTGCGCACGGTGCGGGTACAGGCGCTGCCGGCCGAGCAAGCCGTTGCCGCGTTCGACAACCGGGCGGTCGACGCGGTGTTCGGCGGCACTCTGACCAGCCTGCCGCTGGCGGATACCGGCGCCTTGTCGCGCGGCACCGTCCGGCTCGATGCGGCTCTCGGCCTGCTCGGCCTGCAGGTGGTCGGCGAGCGGGGGCTGCTGGCAACAGAGTCGGGGCGGGAGGCCCTTGCCATGGCGATTGACCGGCAAAGCCTGCTGCAGCCCTTCAACATCGGCGGCTGGATACCGACTACCCGCGTTGTTGCTCCGGACCTGCCGGGTGATCCGAAGATTATCGGTGAACGCTGGAACGGGCTTTCGCTCGAACTGCGCCAAGCCGAGGCTGCGCGGCGCGTCGCGGCGGTCGCAGGGACCGACCGGGCCGCCCGTACCCTGAGCATTGCGATGCCGCCTGGACCGGGTTCCGATCTGCTGTTCCGCGAACTGTCGGAAGATCTGGCGGCGGTCGGCGTGGTACTCGAACGCGCTTCGGAATCCGCCCCGGCTGACCTGGTGCTGGTCGACCGGCTGGCGCGGTATGCCGATGCGCGGTGGTTCCTCAACCAGTTCCATTGTTCGCTGAAACGCGGCCTGTGCTCTCCCGAAGCAGACGAGGCGGTGCGGCGGGCAATGCAGGCGTCCGATCCAGCCGCAACCGCAGCGATGTTGGCTGAGGCGGAGGCGCGGCTGACAGCCGCCAATGTTTACATCCCCATCGGCGCGCCAATCCGCTGGTCGCTGGTGCGCGGCGGCGTGGACGGTTTTTCCGAGAACAATTGGGGGCTGCATCCCTTGTTCCCCTTGGCACTTCGCCCCATTTAGGGCGGAAGGAGATCAGCATGGCCGATCCGATTCGACCGCCGAAGATGGTACCGCCCTACGAAGGGAACCCGCCGGGCGGAACCCGGAAGATGGCGTTCGAGATGCCTATCGGCAATGATCCGGCATCGGTGCGCAAGCGGATCGAGGCGATGGAGCAATTGCTCGAGCGCAGCTTTACCATTCCCGGCGTGAATTATCCCGTTGGCCTCGATTCAATCGTCGGACTGGTGCCGGTGGTCGGCGATTTGGTGACCGCCGCGATGGGCGCCTATTTGGTGTGGGAGGCGCGAAACATCGGCCTGCCGAAATGGAAGCTGTGGCGGATGGCCGGCAATGTCGCGTTCGACACCGCTATCGGCGCAATTCCGGTCGCGGGCGACGCGTTCGACCTCCTGTTCCGGTCGAACACCCGCAACCTCCGGATCGTGAAGCGCCATCTGGACAAGCATCATCCTTCAAGCCGGGTAATCGACAGCTAGAATTGGTCCGGTTATCGTGCGTTTGCATTGGCCGGTTCCAATCGCCGGGGCTTTGGGCCTATAGGCGGAAACCATGGCGCGCGATGTAACCTACACCTCCTATCTCGACCTTGCCCGGATCCTGTCGGCGCAGCACCCCGCCTCCGCCGCGCATGATGAAATGCTGTTCATCATCGTCCATCAGGCGAGCGAATTATGGTTGAAGCTGTGCCTGCACGAGCTGCAGGCGGCCCGCGATCATATCGCGGGTGACGATCTGCGGCCGGCCTTCAAGATGCTGTCCCGCGTGGCCCGCGCGCAGAACCAGCTGATCAGCAGCTGGGATGTGCTCAGCACCATGACCCCGCATGATTATTCGCTGCTGCGCCCGCATCTGGGCACATCGTCCGGCTTCCAGTCGGCGCAGTACCGATTGATGGAATTCCTGCTCGGCGGGCGTAATCCCGACATGGTGACGATGCACGAGGCAACGCCCGAAGTGGCCGCCATGCTGCACGCGGAGATGGACCGGCCGAGCGTCTATGACGAAGCCGTCCGCCTGCTGGCGCGGCGCGGCTTTGCCATCCCCGAGCCGGTATTGCAGCGCGATGTGTCCGGGCGGTGGAGCGCCTCCGCCGAAGTCGAGGCTGCATGGGCGGAGGTTTATCGCCATCCGAACAAATATTGGGATCTTTACGAACTCGCGGAAAAGCTGGTCGATCTGGAATATCATTTCCAGCGCTGGCGGTTCGGCCATTTGAAAACCGTGGAGCGGATCATCGGGTTCAAGCGCGGCACCGGCGGCACAGCGGGTGTGGCCTATCTGGAAGGCGTGCTGAAGCAGGTGTTCTTTCCCGAACTCCTGTCGGTCAGGACGGCGATATGAGCAGCTGGAAATCCGCTCGCAGGATCTGGGATATCTCCCAGACCTTGCGCCCCGGCCTGCCGGTCTGGCCGGGCGATACCGAATTCGGGTTCGAGCGCACCTGGGACATGGCAGCGGGATCGTCGGTGAATGTCGCGCGGATGGTCATGAGCACGCATTCGGGCACCCACGGCGACGCACCGCTGCATTACGGGAACGATGCCGCGGATATCGCGTTGGTGGAACTGGACCCCTATATCGGCGAATGCCTGGTGGTCGATGCGCGCAGTGTTTCGGGCATGATCGGCGTCGGCGATTTGCCGAAGATCGAAAGCGCTGACCGTGTGCTGTTTCGTACTTACGAGACTTTTCCGCATGACGTCTGGCGCGAAGATTTTACCGCCATTTCCGCCGAGGCGATCCGCTGGCTGGCGGCGCAAGGGGTGAAGCTGATCGGCACCGACGCGCCCTCGGTCGATCCGCAGAATTCCAAATCGATCGAGGCGCACAAGGCGGTGCTGGAAGCCGACATGCGGATATTGGAAGGGCTGGTGCTGGATGGGGTAGAGGCGGGCCGGTATGAGCTGATTGCCCTTCCGCTGAAGATCGCGGGCGGCGATGCGGGGCTCACTCGCGCGATCCTGCGGGAACTGGCGGAATGACGCTGGAGGAAGCGCGCCGGCTGGATGCCGCCGATCCCTTACGCGAATATCGCGAACGCTTCTACCTGCCGGACGGGGTCATCTATCTCGACGGCAATTCGCTCGGCGCGCTGCCGAAGGATACGCCCGCGCGGCTGGAACGCGTGGTGCGCGGCGAATGGGGGGAAGGGCTGATCCGCAGCTGGAATGATGCAGACTGGATTACCCTGCCGCAGCGCGTCGGGGCGAAGATTGCTCCGCTGATCGGGGCCGGGGCGGACGAAGTGATCGTTTGTGACAGCGTATCGGTCAATCTGTTCAAACTGATCGGTGCGGCGCTGGCGATGCGTCCGGACCGCAAGGTGATCCTGTCCGAACCGGGCAATTTTCCGACCGATTTGTACATGATTGCGGGGCTGGAGGCGCAGGGTCTGGCGGAGCGGCGACTGGCCGCGCCGGATGATCTCGAGGCCGCGCTGGACGGCGATGTAGCGCTGCTGATGCTGACCCATGTCCATTACAAGACCGGCCGCACGCACGACATGGTCCGGCTGACGCGGGCCGCACAGGCTGCGGGCGCGCTGGTGCTGTGGGATTTGTCGCATAGCGGCGGCGCGGTGCCGGTCGACCTGACCGGCTGCAATGCGGATTTCGCGGTCGGCTGTGGGTATAAATATCTCAATGGCGGGCCGGGCGCGCCCGCCTATGCCTATGTGGCCCGGCGGCACCATGAGGCGTTGTCGCAGCCCCTGACCGGCTGGATGGGCCATGCCGCGCCCTTCGCCTTTACCGATGATTACGCCCCCGCGCCGGGCGTCACCCGCTTGCTGGCGGGCACTCCGGGAATTCTCGGGATTGCCGCGCTGGAGGTCGGAGTCGATCTGATCGCCGAGATCGGGATCGACCGGCTCGCGGCGAAATCGCGCAAGCTGAGCGAATTTTTCCGTAAGTGCGTGGCCGAGCAGGTGCCCGACCTCGAACTCGTCAGCCCGGCGGAACCGCTGGCGCGCGGCAGCCAATTGTCCTTCCGGCACGCGCAAGCCTACGCGATCTGCCAGGCACTGATCGCCCGCGGCATCATCGGCGACTTCCGCGATCCCGATATCCTGAGGTTTGGATTCGCTCCCGCCTATGTGTCGTTCGAGGATGTGTTCTTGGCGGCGGAAGGTCTGGCTGACATCATCGCCACCCGCGCATGGAACAGGCCGGAGTTTCAGCAGCGCGCGGCGGTGACGTGAAGGAAGCGGGACGCACGCCTGCTATGTTGTGGAAAGAAGACGCTCGCGGCGCATTTACTCTCATAAAAGCTTGCGATACGCCCACCGCATGGAAGACGAGAAAGAAGTCTGGGCACCTCCCCGATGGAGGGTGCAACTCGCCTTTGCGACCGTGCCGGGCATCGCCGCAATAGCATTGGCCGCGGCTCAACCCTTATACTCTGGCTTAGACGATTATTTCGAACGGGTTTGGCGAACTGCGTTAGTCCTTGCGATTTTCGCGTATCCGCTAGGCCTAATCTTTGGACTGCCGACCTATCTAGTTCTGCGCGACAAGGTCAAGCCTACGTCACTAAACTGCACGCTTGCAGGCGCACTTGTTGCGGCAGCGCCTTGGATGATCTTTGCATTCCTACCCCCTTCTGCTGATCAGGCAAGCATAGGCGGAAGGGCGACCGTAGTGAATGGAACTACAACAGCATACGGCCATCTGGTCGCATTGCAGTTTGTCGGCATTATCGCACTTTGCGGTGCCGTTGCGGGATTTCTGTTCTGGCTTATTGCAGCCGCACGGCGGAAGGTCCGCTAATGGGTCGTTACCCGATCTAACCCCTCAAGCCTCCAGCTCGATGTCCCAATAGAGCCAGTCGCGCCAGGTCTCGTGCAGGAAGTTGGGCGGGAAGGCTTTGCCGCGTTGTTGCAATTGCCAGTTGGTCGGGCGGATCGGGGTGACATGCGGCATATGCGCCTGTTTGGGCGTGCGCCCGCCTTTCTTCATGTTGCACGGAGCGCAGGCGGCGACGATGTTTTCCCAGCTGGTCCGGCCGCCGAGACGGCGCGGGATCACGTGGTCGAAGGTCAGATGGTGGTTGTCGCCGCAATATTGGCAAGTGAACCGGTCGCGCAGGAACACGTTGAACCGGGTGAAGGCGGGAAACTCGCTCGGTCTGACATATTGCTTGAGCGCAATGACCGAGGGGATCTTCATGTCAAGCGAGGGGGAGTGGACTTCCCGGTCATAGCTGGCGACCACGTCCACACGGTCGAGGAATATCGCCTTGATCGCGGTTTGCCACGGCCACAGGCTCAGCGGGTAATAGGACAGCGGCGTGTAATCGGCATTGAGCACGAGCGCCGGACAGCCCGCGACATTCCGTGTCGGATCTTCTGCGGCACTGCGAAAACGGGCCGCCCGTTCCATCAATTCGGCTTTGAACACGGCTGGTTCTTCTCCCGATTTGTTGCATGGGAGCATTTGCGGCAAAAAGCGTCAACCCTGTGACAGCGGCTGAATCCCCAGAACTTTATACCTCAATAGTGTTTTGCCGGTCCCGGAGCATTCGCCTAGAGCGGGGCATTCGCCATGGTAACCACCCGTTTCGCCCCCAGCCCCAATGGCCCGCTCCACCTTGGCCACGCCTATTCGGCGATTGTTGCGCATGATCTGGCGCGCGCGGCTGGCGGGCGGTTCCTGCTGCGGGTGGAGGATATCGACGGTATCCGCAGCAAGCCGGAGCTGGCGGCAGAATTCCGCGCCGACCTGGCGTGGCTGGGTCTGGAATGGACCGAGGTGCCCGCACAATCCTCCCGCCTCGCCAGCTATGACGACGCTGCGCAGCGGCTCAAGGACATGGGGTTGCTGTATCCGTGCATTTGTACCCGTGCCGAAATCGCCGCTGCCGCAAGCGAGATCGGGCCGGAGGGGCCGGTCTATCCGGGCACCTGCCGCGGGAAAAACATTCCCGGCGAGGGTGCTGCGTGGCGGCTGGATGTCGCACAGGCGCAGGCGCGAACCGGCCCGCTTTACTGGACGGCTAATCTGGCAGGCGAGCAGCGCGCCGTTCCCGAACAGACCGGCGATGTCGTGCTGCTGCGCAAGGATGCACCCGCCAGCTACCACCTTGCCGCCACGCTCGACGATGCACGCGACGGGGTCACGCTGGTGACCCGCGGGCGCGACCTGTTCGGCGCGACGCATATCCACCGGCTGCTGCAGGAATTGCTCGGCCTGCCTGTGCCCCGTTGGCATCACCACCCGCTGTTGGTGGACGGTAGCGGCACCAAGTTGGCAAAGCGGCGCGGATCGCCTTCGCTGGCGGACCGCAGGCTGGCGGGGGATGACGGCGAGAAACTTGCGCGCGATCTTCGGCGGAACCGCTTTCCTGCTGGTATTTCGCTTGGCCGAGCCTAAGTAGGCTGTATGCAAACATTCCTCATCATCGCGCTCGTGATCCTGTGCATTCTGGTCGTGGTTTCGCTGGTTCGCGGGATCGTCGCCTTTCTCAGGACGACCAAGATCGATATCGAGAACGGAACGTCGGACAATCTGATCGAAATGCAGACCATGCAGAACAGGATGATGTTCAACCGGATAAAGTATCAGGGCCTGGCGGTGCTGGTCGTCGCGATCATCCTCGCTTTCGCCCGCTGAGGCGTTAACCGCCCGGTGGTCAAACTCAACAAGATCTACACCCGCACCGGCGATGATGGATCGACCGGCCTGGTCGACGGTTCGCGGCAGGCCAAACACGCCGCGCGGATCGAGGCGATCGGCGCGGTCGACGAAGCCAACAGCGCGATCGGGCTCGCAGCCATTGCGCTCGCGAACACCGATCACGCCCAGTCGCTGTTTCGCATCCAGAACGACATGTTCGATCTGGGGGCCGATCTGGCGACTCCGCTGGGCGAAGTTGGCGGGAAGGATTTCGAGCCGTCGCCAATGGTTCTTAGGGTCGTTCCGGCGCAGGCGGAGTGGATCGAACAGGCCATCGACAGCCTGAACGAGCGGCTTGAACCCCTCACCAGCTTTGTTCTTCCCGGCGGATCGGAAGCCGCCGCCCTGGTCCATGTGGCGCGCGCTTCGGTGCGGTCTGCCGAGCGCCGGGTCACTGCGCTGGCTGCCGCGGAACCGGTCAATCCGGCGGCGCTCGCCTATGTCAACCGCCTGTCCGATTATCTGTTCGTGCTGGCGCGGATCGCCAATGATGATGGCGCGGCGGATGTGAAATGGGTTCCCGGCGCCAATCGCTGAGGTGAACGGAAGCGCTGATGGTGGACTAGGCAGACCTCCCTCCACCCGCTAACAGGCGTTTTTGCTGCAGTTGCGAAGGACGGATGGGATGCAAAGAATTGCTGTTATTGGCGCGGGCCAGATGGGTTCCGGCATCGCCCAGACGATTGCCCAGCACGGCATGGATGTGCTGCTGTCCGACCGGGACATTTCCATCTCCGAAAAGGCCAAGACTGGTATCGAGCAGGCGCTGGGCCGCCTGGTCGGGAAGGGCAAGATCGAAATTGCCGATGCGGAGGCCGCACTCGCGAGAATTACGCCGATCGCCGACTATGCGCCAATGGCCGACGCCCACCTGATTATCGAAGCGGCGACTGAGAACGAGGCAATCAAGCAGGCGATTTTCGGCGAAGCGGGCAAGGTGCTGGCGGGCGACGCAATCATGGCCAGCAACACCAGTTCGATCCCGATTACGCGGATGGCCAATTTCACGCCCGATCCGGCGCGCTTCATCGGGCTGCATTTCTTCAACCCCGTTCCGGTGATGGGCCTGATCGAGATTATCCCCGGCCTTGCCACCAGCGCCGACACCACCGCCCGCACCCGCAGCTTTGCCGAAAGCCTGGGCAAACAAGTGGTGGAAGTGCAGGACGAGCCGGGTTTCGTGGTCAACCGCATCCTGATCCCGATGCTCAACGAAGCGGCCTTTGTGCTGGGGCAGGGAACCGCCAGCATCGAGGATATCGACAAGGGCTGCCGGATCGGCCTGAACCATCCGATGGGGCCGCTGGCGCTGGCGGATTTCGTCGGCCTCGACACCGTGCTCGATATCGTCCGAATTTTGCAGGCGACCACCGGCGATGCGAAATACCGGCCCGCACCGTTACTGGTCAAATATGTCGAGGCGGGCTGGCTGGGCCGCAAGACCGGCCGCGGGTTCTATGACTACACCGGCGAGGAGCCGGTTCCGACCCGCTGACGGTGAGGCAGCAGCAGGTTTCGTGGAACAGGCAGCCTTCGCCGGTGGTTGACCGGGTGAAGGAGACTCTCACCATGCCCCATCACGATCAGAACGACGAGAAGATCAAGTCGCAGGAACAGCGGCAGGGCGATTTCGCGCCCGAAACCCACAATGATGAGCAGGACGATCATCGCTCGCAGGCCCAGGAAGTCGCCCGGCAGGCGCGGGACCGGGCCGATTCGGGCAGCCCGACCGAAAGCCGCAAGGATCCGGGCACGAACGATCCGATGGGCGATTCGACGCAGGACACCATTGATCACATGCGCGACATGGAGAGCAGCGGACGGATTGATATGGATGCGTTTGAAGGCGAACCCAATCACGACGACAATGTCGATGAACTTGGTCCCGAGCGGAAAGTCGATGATTTACGCGGTGACGGGACCTAGTCCGCCCCGGACTATCGCATGATCCAGAGCGCGGCGATCAACACGCCCGCGCCGACCGACACGCCGTAGGCCATCCAGCGCAATTTGGGCAGGTCCGGCCTGGTTACGGCGTGGGAAGAAAGTCGATCGAGCGAGCGACCAATACGGCGTTCCGCGCCGATCGCAATCAAGATAGCCATGGTAATGAACAGGGTCGCGATTCCCCGCGCGAGCCAGGGTGGTTCGAGCTCGCCGAACAGGGCCCGGAATCCCAGACCGATCCCGATGGCGGCGAAGGCGGTCCGCAACCATCCGGCATAGGTCCGCTCCAGCGCCAGGATCGTACGATCCTCGGCCCAATCCGTGCGGTGAGCCGCCAATTCATCGTTCTTGCTTTCGGGTCTTCCCCCGGTGTCGGCTGGAGATTCTGAGGCTTTGCCGGTATCAGTCATCTTCGATGTACATAATTACATCGCCTTGTTCTTCAACATTTTCGGCTGCGGGTGAGGGATCAATGTCGGGAGCGGGGTCGATTCCCCTTGTGTCATCGATCAACTCTTCATCGGACATGAATCCGCTGACAGGCTGTTCGTCCGGTGTGGGTTCCGCGCTCGAATCGGCCTGAGAAAGTTCACCGGCCTGTATCTGCAATTCACTCTTTGTTTCGGTCAGTTCGTCCGCCGCCAAAAGCAGTGCTCCGTGGTCGTCCTCGCCGCCGATCAGGCTGACGGCGCCCAAGACGGACAGGCACACGAAAATGAGGGCGCCCCAGCGGTTCTTGAACATGTATCCACGCATCCCGCGACATTGGCAGATGAGCGTTAAGCTTCGGTTTCGTTCACCAGCCGCTTTAGGGAATAGAGGATATCCAGCGCCTCGCGCGGGCTGAGCGCATCCACGTCGAGCAAATCCAGTTTTTGCCGGACGGGGTCTATCCGATCTTCGTGGAGCGCGTGCGCCGCGGCGGCGAACAGCGGCAGGTCGCCCAGTCCTGCGGCAAGACCGCCGGTTTCCGACCGTGCCTGCTCCAGCCGGTCGAGCACCGACCGCGCGCGCGATACGACTTCGCGGGGAACGCCGGCCAGTTTCGCGACTGCCAGCCCGTAGCTCCGGTCCGCGGGCCCTTCCGCCAATTCGTGCAGCAGCACCAGCTCCCCCCGCCATTCGCGCGCCCGGACGTGGTGGAGCGTCAGGGCATCGCAGCTTTCGGCAAGCCGGGACAGTTCGTGATAATGCGTCGCAAACAGGCAGCGCGACTTGTTGCGGCTGTGGACTGCCTCGACCACGGCCCATGCGAGCGCCAGGCCGTCATAGGTCGAGGTCCCGCGCCCAACCTCGTCCAAGATCACGAAGCTGCGCTCGCCCGCCTGCGCAAGGATGGCGGCCGTCTCGACCATCTCGACCATGAAGGTCGACCGGCCGCGAGCGAGATTGTCGGACGCGCCGACCCGGCTGAACAGCTTGTCAACCAGGCCGATCGTTGCGCTATCTGCCGGAACATAGCCGCCCGCCTGCGCCAGAACGACTATCAGAGCGTTCTGGCGCAGGAACGTCGATTTACCGCCCATGTTGGGGCCGCCGATCAACCATAGCCGGTCGTCATGCGACAAATTGCAGTCGTTGGCGACGAAGCGCTCGCCCGATCCCGATTTCGCGCCCGCGAGCGCCGCCTCGACCACGGGATGGCGGCCCGCTTCGATCGAGAGAGTAGTGTCCTCGGTAATTCTCGGCCGGCACCAGCCGCCTTCGGCTGCTCGTTCCGCCTGCCCGGCCGCGACATCAATCCGGGCCAGCGCCGCGGCGGTATCGGCAATCCGCAGCCGCACCTCGACCACCCTCTCGGTCAAATCCTCGAAATGCGCTTCCTCTGCTGCCAGGGCATGCCCACCTGCCTCGGCAATCCGGCCCGCTTCCTCATGCAGGCCGAGTGAATTGAAGCGGACGGCACCGGCCATGGTCTGGCGGTGGGTAAAGCCGCTGTCCGGTGCCATCAGCAGATCGCCGTGCCTGGCGGGAACCTCAATGAAATAGCCGAGCACGCCATTGTGCCGGATCTTCAGCGCGGAAATTCCGGTTTCCTGCCGGTAACGGCCCTCCAGCGCCGCAATCGCCCGGCGGGCATTGCCGGAAATCCCGCGCAGTTCGTCCAGGGCTGCATCATAGCCTTCTGCGATGAACCCGCCTTGCGAGCGTTCCGTGGGCGGTGACACGACCAGTGCGCGCTGCATCAAATCGACCAACGCACCATGGCCGCCCATAGCGGGCAGTAATTGCTCTAGCAGGACGGGCCGATCAGGCTTGGCGGACAGGAAATCGCCGATCCGGCGCGCTTCCGCCAGCCCGTCACGGATCTGCCCGAGATCGCGCGGACTGCCTCGGCCTGCGACAACCCTCCCTAACGCCCGCCCGATGTCCGGCAAAGCGCGGAGGACCTCGCGCAAATCGGCGCGGAGCAAGGGATCGTCGTGCAGCCACTGGACCAGCGTCAGCCGGCTCTCGATGGCGCTGCGGTCCAGCAAGGGCGCTCCAAGATCATCCGCCAATTGCCGCGCACCTGCGCCGGTCACGCAGCGATCA
The DNA here is from genome assembly GCF_034376665.1 of Allopontixanthobacter sp. NCBI lineage: Bacteria > Pseudomonadati > Pseudomonadota > Alphaproteobacteria > Sphingomonadales > Erythrobacteraceae > Allopontixanthobacter > Allopontixanthobacter sp. Next base: position 24,989 of record NZ_JAXMJI010000117.1, read on the forward strand.
ACCGCCGCGATCAGGCTGCCAGCGCGGCTGCCCTGCTGGGAGGAGAGGATTTCCAGGCTGGTCCGGGTGGCTTCGTCCATTGCCAGCGAGGCCTGGCCGGAGCGCGCCGCGGGCGGTTGGACGAACGGCAAATTGCCGCGTCCGACATGTTCGAGATAAGCCACCAGCCCGCCTGCCGCGGCGAGCATGGCGCGGGTGAAGCTCCCGAACCCGTCCAGCGTGGCAACTCCATGAAGCGCTTTCAGGCGCGCTTCGCCCGCGTCGCTGCCGAAGTCCTCCCGCGGCCGCAGGACCGCGTCTTCGGGTGCCGTCTCCCACCCCTCCGGCGCAACCACTTCGCTCGCGCCCAGTCTGGCGAGCGCGGCTCCGGCGGTTTCCGGGGCGCATTCTTCCAGCTCCATCCGCCCGGTCGAGATATCGCACGCCGCAATGCCGATGGTCCCGCGAACTTCGCATACTGCCGTCAACACATTGGACCGGCGCGGTTCCAGCAGCGCATCTTCGGTCAAGGTGCCCGGGGTGACAAAGCGGACAATATCGCGCGCCACCAGCGCCTTGTACCCGCCGCGCTGCTTCGCTTCTTCGGGTGTTTCGACCTGTTCGGCGATGGCCACCCGGCACCCGGCCTTGATCAGCCGCGCCAGATACCCTTCCGCGGCATGCACAGGTACGCCGCACATCGCCACCGGCTGCCCGTCATGCTCCCCGCGGCTGGTCAACGCGATATCGAGGATGGCGGCGGCCTGCCGTGCATCGTCGAAGAACAATTCGAAGAAATCGCCCATACGGTAGAACAGCAGGCATCCTTCGGCCTCCCGCTTGAGCGCGAAATATTGCTGCATCATCGGTGTGGGGCCCTTGGCCCCGGTCGCCACCTTCGTACTCGCCATGCGCGCGGGCCTACGCGCAGTGCCGCCGATTCGGGAAGTCGGCGGGGGAAGCTTTCCCCTGTCGCTTGGCACTATCCTTGGTTGCGGGCCTCCGCTACGGACGAGGCGAACCCTTGCCCGAGCATAAGGGCCCGAGCATCTGGAGGACTAATTTGGCCGACGAGAAGCAGACCGGTTTCACCGCACGTGAAGCCCTGTTCTACCACGAAACCATCCGCCCGGGTAAAATCGAAATCATCGCCTCGAAGCCGATGGCGACGCAGCGCGACCTCAGCCTTGCCTATTCGCCCGGCGTCGCCGCCCCCGTCCAAGCGATTGCCGACGATCCCGCCAACGCCGCGAAATATACCGGACGGGCCAATCTGGTCGCGGTCATTACCAACGGCACGGCTATCCTCGGAATGGGCAATCTGGGCGCGCTGGCGGCCAAACCGGTGATGGAAGGTAAGGCGGTGCTGTTCAAACGCTTCGCCGATGTCGATGCGATCGATATCGAACTCGATACCGAAGACCCCGAAGCCTTCATCAACGCCGTCGCGCTGATGGAGCCCACCTTTGGCGGGATCAACCTCGAAGATATTGCGGCGCCGGAATGCTTCATTATCGAGCAGGCCTTGCGCGACCGGATGAACATCCCGATCATGCATGACGATCAGCACGGCACCGCGATCATCTCGGCAGCGGGCCTGATCAACGCCTGCCACCTGACCGGGCGCGATCTGAAAGATGTGAAGATCGTGGTGAATGGTGCGGGTGCGGCGGCGCTGGCCTGCACTGCGCTGATCAAGTCCATCGGGGTGCCGCATGAAAGCGTGATCGTGTGCGACCGGTCCGGCCCGATCTATCCCGGCCGCGAGAATGTCGACCAGTGGAAGAGCGCCCATGCGGTGCCGACCGAGGCGCGCACGCTGGAAGAAGCGCTGGACGGCGCGGATATCTTCCTCGGCCTTTCGGCGGCGGGCGCGCTGAAGCCGGAATGGGTGAAGAAAATGGCAGACCGGCCGATCATTTTCGCGATGGCCAACCCCGACCCCGAAATTACGCCCGACGATGCCAAGGCGGTGCGGCCGGACGCGATCATCGCAACGGGGCGTTCGGATTACCCCAACCAGGTCAATAATGTCCTTGGTTTCCCGTTCATCTTCCGCGGCGCGCTGGATGTCCAGGCGACAACCATCAACGAGGAGATGAAGGTTGCCGCAGCGCACGCAATTGCCGCGCTCGCCCGCCAGCGGGTGCCGGATGAAGTGGCTGCAGCCTATGGAATCAACCACAAGTTCGGGACCGATTACATCATTCCCGCTCCGTTCGATCCGCGGCTGATGGAAGTTGTGTCCGCCGCCGTCGCCAAAGCCGCAATGGATTCGGGCGTGGCGAAAGCCCCGATCGAGGATTTCGACGCTTACAAGCTGTCCTTGAAAGCGCGGCTCAACCCGACCACTTCGGTGCTGACCAACAGTTACGACATTGCCCGCGCCAACCCCCGACGGGTGGTGTTTGCAGAAGCGGAAGAGGATGTGGTGCTGCGGGCCGCGATCCAGTTCCGCGATTTCGGTTACGGCACCCCGGTGCTGGTTGGACGGACCAAGGCGGTGGCGGACAAGCTGCACATGCTCGGGGCGGATAATCCGGGGGATTTCGAAATCCAGAACTCGGCCGATTGCGAATTTGTCCCGGAAATGGTCGAGTTTCTGTACAAGCGCCTGCAGCGCAAGGGCTATACCGAGCGGGATGTGCGTCGGCTGGTCAACCAGGAACGCAATGTCTTTTCTGCCCTGCTGGTGGCGCTTGGTCACGGCGATGCGATGATCACCGGGGTAACCCGTACCTTTGCCCAGTCCGCCCGCGAAGTGAACCTCGTGCTCAACGCCAAGGAAGGCGAGCTGCCGTTCGGCATTCACATGATGATCGGCAAGAACCACACGACTTTTCTCGCCGACACCACGATCAACGAGCGGCCCTCAGCGGACGAGCTGGCCCATATCGCCCGGGAAACCGCCGCTGTGGCCCGCCGCATGGGCCATGAACCGCGCGTTGCGTTCCTGTCCTACTCCACTTTTGGCAACCCGAGCGGCAAATGGCTCGACACGATCCGCGGCGCCGTGGCGATCCTCGACAAGGAAGACCCCGGCTTCGAATACGAAGGCGAGATTGCACCGGATGCCGCGCTCAATCCCAAGGTGATGGCGCTCTATCCCTTCAGCCGTTTGTCGGCTCCGGCCAATGTGCTCGTAATGCCGGGCCTGCAATCGGCCAACCTCTCGGCCAAGCTGCTGCGCGAATTGGGCGGGGATGCCACCATCGGACCAATGCTGATCGGGATGGAAAAACCGGTCCAGATCGTGCCGATGACCGCCATTGCGCCCGAAGTGCTGACGCTGGCGGTCCTGGCGGCTGCCGGAGTTGTCGGCTAGCGCCTGCTCAGGTTGCGGCGTCGGCGGCGCGCGCGCGGGCCTGTGTCCGCCGATACCGGAAGTACCACATTTTAGTACAGAAAAACAACAACATATTGAATTAAAACTTTATAATTGGGTTTCTTGGGCCCCGTTTTTGCGGCTAGCAATCACCGGGCAATCACCGTTTGGAGCTCGACTTTTTCTCGGCCTGTGCTCTCTCAAGATTGAAGTGATTGGCGTCCCCTGTCTCAAACGCGGCGATGCACCTTAGCCAGAGCAAACGGCAGTTTCAGAATCTCATGATTGTCGCCGATGCGCGTCAAAGTGAAGCGTGTCAGATCCTGATGTCGATCCCCGGGGTTGGAACCATCACGGCCACCTCATTCGTGGCTGCTATCGAAGATCCAGATAATTTCCGAAAGTCTCGATCGGTAGCGGCTTGGCTTGGTCTAACAACACGTCGCTACCAATCTGGTGAGATTGATTATGATGGCCATATCTCACGGCGTGGGGACAAGCATCTGCGCGGGTTGCTCTACGAGGCCGCAGTGGTCATCCTAACCCGAAGCTTTGCGCAAAGTGGCCTGCGAATATGGGGGCTAAAGCTCAAGGAGCGGATCGGCTTTAAGCGCGCCGCGACAGCCTTGGCTCGCAAGTTGGCCGTCACCATGCATGCCATGTTGAAATCTGGAGAGCTTTTCGACCCGAGCATTGGCGCGGAAGCTTGATTATTCGGTCCTAGCGTTCATGAACTGAACGCATGGCCGTGTCCTTGCCGGGGACGTGAGCCGGGCCATTCCGCGAGGCCGGTTGCACCGCGCATTAGCTGAGTGCGTATCCTACATTGGAAGGCCCCTCCCGCGAAGCTCCATCATGCAGCAGCTTATGCTGACTGCGAAGACGAACCTGCTTCCCGGCATGCACATTAACAATCAACCGACACACTTACGACACGCACCGAAAAAAGGACTTGCATTATGACCCACGATTAGACGACCGGCCGCGGCCGGTCAGTGGTTCAGAATTATTGAACCAGTCATAGGCTGCGTTTTGGAAGGATGGCGGGACGTTGCAGGAAGCCGATCTGCGCCGGCGTACCTCCGATGGGGAGTATTTGTATTACTCAGCAGATATTGATAAATCGATGTCTTTGATACAAAGGCACTTTTAGTTTCAAACGTCGGAACCATGAATATCGCTGCGCGTCTGACGAATAGAGCAGGCCGTATCCGGACCACTTACTTGCCAGCTGGCATTAGACGCTGAAGCCTATGTTGGGGGGCGCATGACCTACTATCTTGGAATCGATGCGGGCGGCAGCCACTGCCGAAGCAGACTCGTTGATGCGCAGGGTGCCGTGCTGGGTATGGGCGAAACGGGGCCCGCCAACGCCCGGATCGGCATGGACAAGCTTTATGAAGTCCTGCTTGAGGTAACCCGGCAGGCGACCGACGCAGCCGGATTAACCGACGCCGATCTGGCCTCGGTCCACGCTGGGTTCGGGATTGCGGGCATATCCCGGCCAGGCATACGCGATACTATACAACAGCTCGATTTTCCGTTTGCCTCGGAGATTTTCGAAACCGACGGTGTGATCGCGAACCTGGGCGCGCATCGGGGCTGCGACGGCGCCACTTTGATCCTGGGGACGGGCAGCGTCGCGCAGATAAGGGTGAACGGCATCGATTTCGCGATTGGTGGCTACGGTTTTCCTATATCCGACGAGGGCAGTGGGGCCGCGCTTGGCCTGTCGGCGGTACGCCACGCGCTGCGCGCGCTCGACGGCCGCAGCGCACGTACGGCCCTAGGTTTGGCGGTCGCCGACCGTTTCGGGCAATCGGTCCCGAAGGCGATCGAGTGGATGGACCGTGCCGTGCCTCGCGACTACGCCGCCATTGCCCCATTGGTGATGGAATTCGCAGAGACCGGTGATTCGGTCGCCCGGTCGATCGTGGAGGATGCTGCGCAGCATGTAGAGCGCTTCATCGAGACCATTTTTGAGCGCGGCGCCCCCCGCTGCGCTCTTGTCGGTGGGATCGGGCCTCGCATGAAGAATTGGCTCCGAGCGCGGACCGTTGAGAAGCTTTGCGATCCTAAGGGGGATCCGCTGGACGGGGCGCTGCAACTCGCAGGCTTTAAGCACCCTACTGCGGCCTGACCTCCTCGTCGGTCATCAGGTCGGCGTTCTGACTAGAATGATGGAAGCGGTAATTCGCGGCAGCGAGGGTCAGCCTTGTCGCAGTCCGGCGATATGCCATCGATCCATGTCCGCACCATACGCCTGTGATCGTTGAAGTATTGTTATGCGGGACACCTCATTGATTGGATTAACTAGCCATTCCTAGGCGCTGGGCCTCGGCGATCCCGATTCCTGTCATGTAAGTCACGTATCCAAGTCAGCAGCTCGCCCCAGCTGCGCGAAACTATTCAAGTGCATTCACCTCGAATGTGCTGCCGGTACGCATGTTGTCCTTCACCGGTTCGCTTTGCTGGTAACCGGCACGAATAAACTTACCCGTCAGGCGCCGGAAATCACACAGCGCGAATCTCCCAGCGGACCGCAAGATATATCCCTCGCTGCCGGATGTGCCGCTCTCGCGCCACGCGCGGTCAATCGCGTCGCGGCACAGCGGCCCCTCATACAACAACGGGACACGCGCTATACCCGCGCGGTCAAGAAACGCACATGTTGCCGGCCATCCCAGGCAGACGTTTTTCTCGTTCCAGACTGAAAATGCCATGAAATAACTTGGCAATGCCCGATAGCCGACGGTATGCCGAACGAAGAGATACTCGCCGCAAACGCGCCAGTCTTCAGGGATTTGCCAGCGCACCCTTTCCCAAAAACCGTCCAACCAGATGCGGCTTTCATGGGGAATGCGGGACACGGTGCGGGTATGGAGAAAGTCGCGATATAAAGACACGTTTTCGCCGTCCATCTTCTCCGTCGCGATCACCGGCCCGTTTTCAAGCGGGGCGAGAGATGCCAGAAGACGGTCACCAACCCCGACGACATCCGACCAGGGCAGTACGAAGGTTCGGGGATATTTTACGAAGGGTGTAAAGCATTGCAGCATATCGCCGATTTCCAGCCAGTGCCTCGCCTGTTCGTCGAAGAAAAGCTCTCCGCGCGCACGGCGGCCGTCGGAAAGCAGGACATTGCCCCATCTGTCATACCGCTCCACTGCGTGGAGTTGGGGCGGCACGGGACGCTCGCCAATACCCGCCGCGGTCAGAATATCTTCCACATCGAGCCGCGTCGTCAATGCATCCTCTTTATGTGCAGAGCACAAGGTAACCAGATTATCCGCGAAATCAGGGTTATCGTCCCACAGGCGTTCACAGAATACATGCAGAACCTCGTCAGCCGGAACAGAACATACCACGCAGCGATGGCCATCGCGCTTCAATATTCCTGCCCGAAGCGCGAAACCTGCGTCGCCATCTTCTGCCATGCGCCCGTCACCCGAATGATGTTGTCAACAATTGGTCTTATACATATATTGTCCATTAGCGTGAAGCTATAGACAAGTGGCTGTGCAGCATGACCGCATTCATTCCACGGAGAGCAAAGTGCCAGCCGACCCTTTCGACTATAGCGAAACAGCGATAGCCTACCGGACGCTTGCAAGGATGGCGCAATCGGAGGAAGGGCGCGCAAGCGTGCTCGACACACTGTGGTTTGAGACACGGGAGCGAGCGCTACTCCTCTACCCCCGCGTCGCAGCATCACTCGATCCGGCGAGGACACAGGGTGCTTTTGAAGCACTGAAAGAAGCTACAGAGCGCAAGCCGGGCTGGATTTCGACAGCGCAGACACCCGACAACGAAATTGCGTCCGCGCTGGTAAAGCTGCTTGCTGCTCTCGGCATCGATCTGGATGAGCGGCGCGGTAGCCAACCTGCCAGCGGGCAGGGTCAGGATGCGGCGTTGCACGAATCCGAATGGGCTGCGCATATCATCTATGCCGATATGCGCCAGTCGCGGTTCGCCGGAACGGGGATTGGCGGGACTGCGCTCGGATCGGTCGGCGATGCGATACGGCGATTGACCATGTGCCTCATTTCGAACGGTTTTCTCAATCACGAAGCAAATGGCGGCGAGCTGCCTAATCCCGGTGCCGATTTCGGCAGGCCGCAATTAATCGCGACGCAAAAGCTTGTGGCTTCAGCATTGGAGGGCAGTGGTTTTGTCAGCCGGTAGCAATAGCGGGCTCTTTTGCCTGGTTCCCGTGCGCAATGGTGCTGCGTTTCTGGATGCCTTTTTCGCCTGCATGGACCGCCTTGATGCAAATGTGATTGCACTTGATGACGGCAGCACCGACGATACGCGCCAGCGCCTCGCCGCGCATCCGCGCGTAAGGCAGCTCCTGACCAATCCGAAACGCCCTGATTTCACAGGCTGGGACGATGCTGAAAACCGGCGTCGCCTGCTTGCGGCCTGCGCCGGTTTTCCAGTGCGCTGGGTGTTGTGGCTCGACATCGACGAATTGCTACCCGAGGGCGACGATGAGCGGTTGCTCACCTTCCTGCGTGGCGCCGCCGAACCGGATACCGCCTATGGTTTGGAAGTCTTGCGCATGATCGGTGAATGCGGCCAGTTCGACCGTTGCCGCCTTTGGGTATACCGACTGTTCGCTTATGGCGAGGGCCTAACGTTACCGACCGAAAAGCTGCATTTCGAACCGGTACCGGATGAAATTCCACGGGAAAATTGGCTCCGCACAAGGCTGCGTATAATGCATTTTTCGAGCGTTGACGAGGATGCCCGAAAGCTGCGCTATCGCAAATATCAGCAAGTCGATCCCGGTTGCGAATGGCAAGACAGCTATGAGGACATACTCGACGAGCCCGGCCATTTGTGGACCTTACGGCCGCTTCCCGCAGACAAGAACCTTCTGCTTGACTGACCGTGCCGGCGGATCATAGCGTACGCCGCCTGTCGTCGGGGCCGCGACACCGGTCGTTTCTGGTAAGGTCAGTGACAATCCCCTGATTGATCGCGCGGCGAGATAAGCCATTGCTTCGGCTTCGACGAAATCGCCCCGCAAACCGCTTTCATCCACCGAAATGCATGGTGTGCTCAGCCGCTCGCCGAGCACGCGCATTAGCACCGGATTGTGCCGCCCGCCCCCACACACATGCCAGCATGATGCCGCGGAGGGCAGTGTCTTTGCGGAATGAGCTATGGCTTGAGCGGTGAATTCGACGAGCGTTGCAGCCGCGTCGGCAGCGCTCAGCCGCGAGAGCGGTTCAAGCGGGAAATCGAACCTGTCCAGCGATTTCGGTCCGTCCCTCTTGAAATAGTCCGACCCCATATATTGTGCTACCATTGCGCTATCGGGCGTGCCGGCCGCGGCAAGCGCGCCGTCTTTATCGTAACGGCCCAGCCCGCGTGCTTGCACCATAAGGTCGATAAGACCATTTCCCGGCCCGGTATCATACGCTTGCAGCGCACCATCTGCACCAATCCACGTGAGGTTGGCGACACCGCCAACATTGAGGAAGGCGGTCGGTAGCTGTGCATCGATCATTCGGGCCAGCGCGCGGTGGTAAAGCGGAACCAGCGGAGCGCCTTCCCCGCCTGCTGCAAGATCCGCCTGGCGCATATCGGCGATCACCGGGATACCTAGCGCCTCCGCCAGTTCTGCAGGATCGCCAATCTGAACGGTCAACTTGCGATCAGGCCGGTGCAGGACCGTCTGTCCGTGATATCCGGCAAGGTCGAAGCTGGGAAAATCCTCTTGTCCGCCGGAGGGCAACAATCGTACCGCGCGGACATGCGCGTCAATCACCATGCGGCCGGCGACATCGAAGGAGCCGGGCTGGGCGCCCTCGCCCTGCCATGCCAGCGCATCCTCAGTCGCTTCCAGAACAGCTTCACGCTCAGCGTCGGTATAGGGTTCCAACACTGCTGGCCCGAACCCCGACACGCTCTCGCCATCCGTATGAAGTGCGGCGGCATCCACGCCGTCGAGCGACGTCCCGCTCATAAATCCCAGAATGTACATATCAGTCCTTCGTCCAGCGAATGTTGAGAAAGGTCGCGTCGTCATGTTTCTTTATCCGCAGGAAGCGAAGCGATGTGTCAGGCGCGCGCTCCGCCTCACGGAGCGTCGTGATCGCGTGATGTAATCCCGCATCGCTGTCCATCGCGATCAGATCGGCGGGCGTATTCAGGGCGAACAGCTCGACCAGTCGCAGAAAGCCGTCGCTTGCAAGCGCGAGGGTGGAGGGCAAATCCCCGCCATCCAGTTCCATGATATCGCAATAATCAGCAGCGTCTGGGTTCAGGCCAAACACCCAATAGCCATCAGGTCGGTTCATCATCGCACGATTGGAAGCCAAGATTGGGCGCAGATGATCAAGCAGCGCCGCACGCTCGATCTTGGGTTGCTGCTGCAAAATGCGTGCTGCTTCGGCCAGCGTGCGGGCTTCGTACTGCTCCGCCTTGCTGGAACCAAACACGGTGGTGCCTTTATCGGGCAGATGCACCGCGATACGGCAATCGCCCAATGTCGCCAGCTCAAGTCGATCACCGCGATCGACGATAATCGCAAGCGCGGCTGAAGGGCTGAATTCAGGGTTGCGGCCCGTGTCATCGCGCAGTTCGGCAAATTCATCGCGGCAGATCGCCATTGCCTGGCGCAAAGCGCCTGCTGCGCCGCAATTCGGGCTTTCCGCGAATATCTCGGACAAGGCCAAACTGGCACGGCGAGCGAGCCAAGCGGCATCGCTCGGCTGAGCGAGTGAGGGCCCGATCCCGGTGGCACCGTCTATGACCCAAGCGGCACGATCACTATACCCGAGGCTGTCTTCGTTGCAGCTCCCGCCGGGATCAGTGATACAACTATTGACCGATATCATCTAAAGTTGCTGCTCCTACTTGTACAAGTGGTTACATACCAGCATATATCCAATTTATGAAGTCTAGGCTATATCGAATCGCGTGCACGGCGCTTGAGCGTGCGATGTTCCACCAAGAGACCGGGTTTAGTCAGGCATCAGCTTCGCCGGTGACCGGGCAGGCGAATGCGGCGGGAATGAGCTCTCATGGATAACCGGCCCGCTTTCGCGCTAACCGGCGCACACATATTGGCTGAGGACCATTGGCTGGATGGTTATGCGATTGCCATTGCCGATGGCCATATCCAGGCGCTGGTGCCGCAGGACCGTATACCGTCCGATCTTGCCGTGCATGATCTTGGCGGAGGTCTGCTGCTGCCGGGTTTCATCGATACGCAGGTGAATGGCGGGGGCGGGGTCTTGTTCAATTCCGATCCCAGCGTGGAAGGCATTCGCGCCATCGCCGAGGCGCATCGGCAGCACGGCACAACCGGTTTGCTTCCCACAGTGATCAGCGACACGCCTGACACCATTCAATCCGCCATCGCTGCCACATCCGCTGCCATCGGTGCAGGGGTGCCGGGCGTTTTGGGCATCCATATCGAGGGGCCCTACCTTAACGCAGGCAAAAGGGGCATTCACAACGAACGCCATTTCGGACCGCTCGATGCCGATGCACTTACCCTTCTGACCTCGCTCGCAAATGGAAGTACGTTGGTGACGATCGCACCGGAACTTGCACCTCCAGGTGCCATCGAACAGCTGGTTGCGGCAGGCGTTGTCGTTTCCGCCGGACACAGCATGGCAAGCTATGCGCAGATGCGCGAGGCAATTGGGAAGGGTCTGAGCGGCGCTACGCATCTATTCAATGCGATGACCAACCTGACGGCGCGCGAACCGGGCGTGGTCGGGGCCGTGCTGGAAGATCGAGACATGTATTACGGCATGATTTTGGATGGTATCCATGTCCATCCTGCGAGCCTGCGGATCGCGCTCGCAGCTGGTGATCTTCGCGGTGCCATGCTGGTTTCCGATGGTATGCCGCCCGCCGGAAGCGACCAGACGACATTTTTTCTCGGTGACAAGAAAATTCATGTCGTAGGCGGTGCTTGCCGTGACACAGAAGGCACGTTGGCTGGTTCTGCGCTGACGATGGACCGCGCCTTTCGCAATGCAATTGAGATGTTGGGGCTGGATATGATTGCGGCATCACGAATCGCGAGCGGCAATCCGGCAGCTTTTCTTGGGCTCGAAGATGTCACCGGGTGCATCCGCCCCGGTCTGCAGGCGGATCTTGTCTTGCTCGATGAAGACTTACGCGTGAAGCAAACTTGGATTCGCGGGGTCTGAGCGCGCGGTACGGCGGCGCTTCCGGAGTTCGCCAGTCACGCGATGCCCATTGTAGCACCTGACACGTTCATGTCGCCAAGCAGCTCTACGATAGCATCGATCAGCCGATCGTAGCTCTCGACGATCGCATCCGCGCCCAGTTCCTCGACCGGACGATCAAGATAGCCAAAGCGCATGGCGATGCAAGGGATGCCGCAACCGCGCGCCGCCTCAACATCGTTCAGGCTATCCCCAATCATCACGGTTGGTCCGGCATGGTGCGCAACACTTTCAATTGTGTGCAGCAAATGTCGAGGATCTGGTTTGCGCGGTTGCCCCAGATCACTTCCGACAATTGCGGCAAAGCGGGCGGCGATGCCCAATTCCGTCAGCAGAAGGCGCGCAAGGTGCGTCGGCTTATTGGTACAGATCGCAAAGCGCGCGCCGCGACGCTCTAGCTCATAGAGTACTGCAGCCGCTCCTGGAAAAAGGCCACTTTCTACAGCGATGTTCTCGCGATAATGGCCAATAAGCCTTTCTACACAATGCGACTGGTCCTGCGCATGCCACGTTCGGCCAGCCGCCAAATGGCCGTGGGCCAGCAGCGCGGCAGCGCCATGCCCCATCATATGTCGTACCTCATCTAGCGCCACCGGAGGCAAACCTTCCTCCGCAAGCACGTGGTTGAGAGCGCCGAGCAGGTCCGGCGCGGTATCCACCAGCGTTCCATCGAGATCGAAAATAACCAGCAAATCAGCAAAATCGGCAGTCAAAGAAAGTTCCCGCGCAAGACCCGGTGCGGGGCCCGACTATGCAATCCCGCACTGAACGGGGGTTGAAGACGGTCTGGCTGCAAGACCAAACGGCAATTCGCTAGAGAATAGTGAGACGGCCCGTAATAGGCAAGGTTCACAAGATCTCCAGATAGCCTATTTGGCCGGATTTCGTCGAGCTGGGCTCTATCGCGCCGAGCTCGCGGCGGCAATGGACACAGCACGCAGGGGCGGATTGGGTTGGTGCGTTTCGCGTGTCCTAAGATTGACCATCCGTTCAATCTCATAGCCTGTTTCGTCAGCGCGGCCCGACAGTAACCAGACGTTTCCGTCGTTGCCCATCGCCACCGAGCGCACGAAGGACCGGTCGGGTTTGTAGAAACATCGCCGACAATCGGCATCGTTACCGCATTCGCGGAATGTGCCTGCGCCATCGCGGCTAAAGCGCCACAATTCACCCTTTGTGCTGACGCCCCACGCGGTGCCGTCGGGAGATGCCGCCAGGCTGATAGCAGCGGCCGGGGGCGGCAAAAGAAACCATCGCCCGCTGGGATGGTCGTATCGGCGGACTTCCACCCCGCCGTAGCGTTTTTCTCCACCCAATAGCCAGACGGTGCCTTCGTATCCCTCGCTGATCGCGGTGGGCGAGAAATCCAGCGGCTCGGCGAGGCCGAGTTTGTCGTTGTCGAACAAAGCGAGATTGGCGCCGGTCGAGACCCACACGCCTTGCGCGGAGCCCGCGATAACCGGCCTTGCAGCGCATCCGGGGATATCCAAAACCCTGCGCCAGCCTTGCGTCTCGTGACGCCACAATGCGTAGTCGCGGAGCCCCGAAGTTGAAGGGGCAGGCAGTTCGCGGGCCAGGACGAAAACCGCCCCATCCGGGTTGGCGACCGCGATCTCTAGAGCCTGGTGGCGGTCGGGGAAATTGAGCGGCGTGCTGTCACCCGTGCCCGACAGTGAAAATACCTCACCTTCGGCATTTATTGCATGCAGGACGGTGGTCGCCGGATCGGGCTGCGCGATAAGTTCTGCAGAAAGCTTGGGGCTGGGGGTCGCCTTCGCGGCTTCATTGCTGCCGAAGTCGATCACGTCCCTGACGCGCGGCTTTGGTTTGGTGTCGAGAGGTTTCATGTTCACTCCGATCCGATTGTTCGACTCGCGCCGTCCATAGCACGAACACTAGACGATTTGGTATTGGATTGGAACTGGAAAAGGTATTGCCAATCGCGTCGGAGCGAGTCTAATTTCCAGAAAAAGCCTTTACTTTTATGCAACCGGTATGCAAAAACTGAACACAAGTTGTAGTTGAGGGGTGTATTCACACCATACCAATTTTGGAGAGTCAATCGTGTCGACAACCAGGATCGCGGGTGAGTGGAAGCTTTACGTCACGACCATTTCGCACGGTGACGGGGAACTCGCGCTGGGCAGCCAGATTGAAGCTTCGCTGACAGTGCTGGTGGCCAACCGCGCGGTGGTAGAGGCTGAGTTTACTCTAGATGGCTCCACAGTACCGGTGAAGGGGCGCGTCCGGCCCGGTACCCCCTCGGTACTTACCCTCGAGGAATGCGACGCCGACGGTAATACCGTGTCCGAAGGGCTGGAAACGATTCTTTATGTTCCGCCGTGGCGGCCCAATATCGATTACGATTTCGACATACTTACTGGCACTATCGTTCTTGGCGCCAATTCCGCGCTTGGCAGTGCGGACCTGAAAGACCGCGTCATGATGCTCTCCGGTCTGCAGGACGCGGGCTGATGGCCACGCAGGCGCTCGATTCGGAGATTCGGCCGCATCCGCAGCGCAATATTCGCGTCGCGCCCGATCATTGGCGAATCGCGCGGTTCGAGGCCACATTCGAACGTGCCTTGCTGCGACTTGTCGGAGTGCCTTATCGGTTTGGCGGTCGTGGTAAGTCGGGCATCGATTGTTCCAGCGTCATGATGCAGGCCATTCGTCAGGCCTTGCGCGTGCGTGTGACGGATCTACCGTGGATGACTGCAGACAGCATCGGGCGCGGGCGCCGCGATCTCACCGTCGCAATGCCCGATCCCGAACCTCAGGACCGCTGCGCACTCGCCTTTTTCGACTGGGACGAAGATGGGATTTACGAACACATGTGCGCTCGTCTCGTTGACGGTTCCTGGGTTTGGGCCTCCTCCACAGTTGGTCAGGTTGTCCATGTCGATACCGAATCCCGCAAACGCTGGCGCCGGCAATGGCGCGAAATCGAAGGTGCACTTTATGGCCCGAACAGTACTTTCCGACTCATCAATTGGGACGGCTGGCACAGCTGAAGCTGGCGCGCTCGCTGGCGAGAAAATCTGGGTCTGGATGGACATATCTGGCACCTGCAATCTCGCTTGCCGTGACTGCTATACCAAGCAGTCGCACGAGGCGCGGCTGGTCAAGGCTGACGGCTTTCGCGACACCTTGACCAAATTCGCCCGTAGCGGTGCCGAATTCCAGAAGCTCCACCTCAACTGGAGGGGCGAGCCGATGACCAACAAGAAGCTCCCCGAGCTGCTTGCGTTGCGCAATGAAATCATGCCGGGCGTACCGATTGAATTCCACACCAACGGGACATTGCTTACCCCTGCCAATGCCGCGCAGATCATCAATCAATGTATCCCGGAAGATCTCATCTACGTCTCGATCGACGGGGGTTGCAAGGAAGCGCACGAAGCCAATCGCGGTGCAGACACATGGGAGCCTACGCTGGCAGGTCTCGAAATGCTGCTCGACGCGCGCGATGACGCCGTGCCAGAAAAGCACCCGCATCTGGGCATTTACGAAATTTTCTACGATCGCCGCACGCGCTACGATGAAGAACTGATGCGGCTGTCGCGGCGCTGTGCCAGTTGGATGCGTGTCGATGTCATCAAGACAGACGGCGAGGAGCGGCCTTTTACCTATGTCAACCTGCCGCAAGGGCCGTGTTTCTGGGCTGGTAACGCGCTGTGCATTACCGCGCGCGGCGATGTTCATGTCTGCCTGTTGTCGTTCCGTCCTGACGGTAAGGTCGGCAATATCATCACCGACGAGCTTGCCGATATCGTCGGCAACGCGCGCGCTTTTCGGGAAAATATAACGCGTTGTGGCCGCGATTCTATCGCCCACTGCAGTGGCTGCCAGAAGACGGAAGGCACGATCGACGAGCCGGAGTGATTGCGCGATGGGGCTCGCTTACACCATAGAACCGAGACTTGATCTTGCGTCAGCCGAGGGATGGCATCTGCACGATCGTTCGGGCAGGCTATTTGTCGATCTGACTTCCGGCTGGAACGTCACCAATGCCGGATGGAACCGGGCAGAGATCGATGTCGCCTGGGCAAAGCAGGGCGCGGCCAGCTGGTTTCGCCCGTCCTGGTGCGACAACAGCCAGCTCGACGCCTTGCATCAACGGATGGAACTCATTGCGCCGGGGCGGTCGATCATCGCTTCTTGCTCGGGTTCTGAAGCCATCGACAATGCGCTGAAACTCGCCCGGCTTGTCACCGGGCGCGCAGGCGTCATCCGCTTCGAAGGCGCATATCATGGCAGCGGAACGGGCGCGTCCCTGGCAACTGGGTACCACGTGCCGCATCTCGACCCGCTACTGCCTCACGCACCCGTGCTCGATCTACCCCTGCCCGAAGAACCGGGCGCGGTGGAAGTAGCGGAAGCGGCGATACGGGCGTTCGAGGAGGCCGGCGCGTTGGTATTCGAAACTGTGCTGACCAACATGGCATGCCGCGAACTGCCAAAAGCTTATCGCGCGATGCTGTCACGGGTATGCAACGAGCTGGGCATCATCCTGATAGCTGACGAGATCGGCACGGGAATGAACCGCCTTGGCGCGTTCTTCTCCACCCTGGATGGAGTCCCGGACCGCGATCAGCCCGACATCGTGGTTTCAGCAAAAGCGCTTACCAATGGGCTTTATCCGCTCTCGCTGTGCCTTGTGCGTGAAAGGCTTGCGATGCAGTGCGATGCTGGCTGGTTCGGATCGACCTATGCCGCCATGCCGTCAGCCTGCGCTGCCGCAGTGGCTACGATCGATATGCATCTGGCGAACGGGCTGGGTCAGCGCGCAGCGAACACGGGTACGGCGTTCGCGCAGGCGTTGCGGGATCAGACCGCTGCCGTGGCGGGCGTCACCGCCGTTGCCGGAGCGGGGTTGGAACTGGCGCTGCATCTCGACTGGAAGATACTGAAGTGCCAGGGGCTGACCCCCTTCACACTGCTCGAACGATTGGCTGACGCAGGTTTGTTTGCCACGCTTTCGCCCAGCGAAAATCACCTGATGCTGATGCCGCCGCTGGTGACGCCGGTGGACGTTCTGTTCGGTGCAGCGGAAACGATTGCCGGGGTTCTGGCAAGAGCCTGATCAGCGTTGCCGCGCAGCCGGGGCGGGTTCAACCGGTCTGCGGTTGTTGCCCATGGCCGCTACCAGGAATGCGATTATCGCGCCGATGCAGATCTTCCAGGGGAAGGCCAGTCCGACCAGACCGGCGGGGATGCCAAGCGGCTGGCCTATCGCAGGCTCCAGCAGCGCTGTAACCGCGAACCCCACGAACATTGCGGCGATAACCGAAGCGGTGCTCCCCCGTTTCGTTAGAATGGCGACGCCAAACGCACCAAGCAAACCGGAATAGGCGAAGATCATGATCTGTAGTGCGAATGCCAGAAGCGGCATGTCAGAGGAACGCTGCCATTCGATGCACAGCACCGCCATTGCGAACAGGGCGGTCGCCACGAGAACCATGGTGATGCGTGCGATACGCAGATAATGTCTTTCGCTGCGCCCCGGCACGAGCGGCCGATAAAAATCGCCGACGATCACCGAGGACATCGAGTTGTAGCTGGAATTGAGAGTGGACACAGCTGCTGCCAGCACGCCTGTGGTGGCAAGGCCGCGGACCCCTGTAGGCAATTCGGTCAGGATAAAGGTCATGAAGACCGTTTCGGACGCAAGATCCCCGACCGGCTGGGGGTTTTGCTGGTAAAACAGCCATAGCAGCTGCCCAATCATCACGAAAACGAAGACGATCGGTATGGTAAGGATCCCGGCCCAAACCAGTGCGCCGGTTGCGTGTCGGCTTGAGCGGGCGGAAAGCAGTCGCTGGGTCGTGTCCTGGTCCATCCCGAAATTGGCGACGTTGAGCAGTACGATGCCGGTCAGGATTGCCGGGAGGGTGAAGGGATCGTCCATTCTAAAGGAGGTGTCGAAAATCACGGTTTTGTCGACACCACCCGGACCGTCGCGAAGGCTGGTGACAATTTCTCCCGGCGTCATGTCGATCGCAAAGTATAGGAACACCAGCAGCGCCAATGCAGTAGAGGTGTAGATCGCGAACTGGAACGCATCGCTGGCAACCACCGAACGCAGGCCGCCCACGATCGTGAAGGCCAGCGCCACCACTGAGATCGCGGCACAGGCCACCACGATTTCCCCCCAGGCTGCGCTCTGAAACATGATCATGGCAACCGCAAGAGCCGCCAGATAGAGCCGCGCGCCGTTAGCAAGGACCCGCCCAACAAGATAAAAACCTCCGGCCGTGCGCGTCGCTGCCACACCGAAATAGGTTTCCAGAAAATCATACGCAGTTTGCGCGCCGATGGCGTAATAACGAGGCAACAGGACGAGACCGACGATCAGACTTGCGATGATCGCGGCCAGTCCGGTGGCGACATAGGTCAGGTCACCGCCATATCCGGAATCCGGACCGCCGAGGAATGTCGCGGCGGACTGGGTTGTGGCCAGGACCGAGAAGCATATCAATGAAGCGGGCATCGTTCCGCCGGCAAGAAAGTAGTCACTGGCCGATGCGGCGCCGCGTCGTGACAGATAGATCCCCAGCCCGGCGACGAGCAGGATGTACCCAGCCACCACCAGCCAGTCGAGCGGCGTAAATCCAGTGGAGGGGCCGGCCGTGATCACGTCGCACCGGCCCCGCGTTTCACACCGGTCATCCTAGAAGTCGATCGATGCTGCGATACCAACTGTGCGACCAATTACATCATAGGTGCCGGGATAGGTCCCGAATGCACCCGCTGCATCAGGCAGTGGCGGTCCCACATCGAAGAGATTGCGCACCCCGGCATTCAGCACCAGCCCGTCGAGGGGGGTGGTCCACCGGAAGTTGAGATCGATATAGTTCATCGCGTTAATCTGTTCGTCAGTTCCGCCAGCGAAGGTAACTTCGCCTATCCGCCGCCATACCACCTGCGCCAGGACACTGTCGCCCCCGGTCGAAAGCGCCAGTCGGTGGCGGTAGTCGGGCTGTACCAAGCTCACTGCGTCGGAGGAGCAGGCGAAGCCGAAAGTACCCTTGCAATCTATAGGCGACAGGACCGGATTGCGCTGGATCGAGTAACCGGTGACGATATTGGCTTGGTAGCCAAGGCTCACTTGATTGAACAGGCCTTCGCTGCCGAACTCGTAGGTGTAGCTGGTATTGATATCGAACCCGCGCTGCTTGATAACTCCGAGATTGCGGTCAGTAACAAAGGCATTGTCGATGAAGCCGGTAACCGGATTACGCGAAATCGCCGCGCAGATCGGATTGTCTGCCACCGGATTTTCGATGTAGCAGCTTTGCAATGCGTCAACCGGTTGAATTTGACCCACGGCATCCCGGATTTTGATGTCGTAATAGTCGACGAACAATTCGAACCCGTCGAAGAAATCGGGGGTGAACACCGCGCCGAGCGTCCATGTTTTGCCTGTCTCCGGGCCGATATCTGCATTGCCGCCGAAGAAATAGTCGCCCGTGAGATTGGCCGGATCAAGGCTGTCATAGCTGCCTTCGGCTGGTGCCCCAAAGCGGTCGCATTGCGCCCTGTCACCGGTTCCCAACTCGCAAGGATCGCCGAGATAGCGCGGCGTAAGACGCGGCACGGTGCGCAACAGTGAGAAGGGGATGGAGAAGGTGGGCGAAGCGAATTCACCCAAGTTAGGCGCGCGGATGACCGATTGATACGTGCCGCGCAGCCGGAGCCCGTAATCGACCTCCCACGAAAGACCAAGCTTGTAGGTCCACTCGGGGTCGAAATTCGAATAATCGGAATAGCGCAGCGCCCCTTCTGCGGTCACATTCTTAAAGAAAGGCTTGTCGGCAAGAATGGGCACCAGGATTTCGCCGTAGAGTTCGTTGACGTCAAAGTCGCCCACAGTCACGCCGCCCCCGGTTGTACGGAAGGTCAAGCCGTTCGCCACTGCCGCTTCGTCGCTGGTTTCCAGCGTTTCCTTGCGATATTCGTAACCGACAGCAAACTTGATTGGCCCGGCAGGAAGCGAGAATAGTGCAGAGCTGTCGCCAGACAAGGTGATTGCGCCCACTGTTTGTGTGCGGTCACGGCGTTCCTGGCTGAAATCCTGACCGAACCCGGTCAGGTCGGCACCGGGGCCAAAGATATCGACGCTGTTGGCAATCGCGGCGAAACGGCTGGCGCCCGACGCATTCACCCGGAGCGCATCACCTGAAATTACCGACTCTTCATCCACCTCGCCGTACTGGGCGTAGGCATCGTAGGACAGCCAGTCCGTCAGGTCGCCGCGAAACCCGCCCAGAAATTGTATCGTCGTCCGGTCCGTAGCGGCGCGGATAATGCCCAGTTCACCCAATGTACGATTGACCCGGACCTGCGCCACTCCGTTTACGAACGTCAACTGGTCGCGCACCACGTTGGTCAGGAAAGGGTTTGTCTCGGAGATCCCGACAATTTCATTGACGGTGACCGGATTATTGCCCGACCGGCCAGACCCCACTGTATCGACCTGCGAGTACATCGCACGTCCATAAAATTCCAGCGGCTCGGCAAGCTCGTAATTGAAAAACGTCGAGACGTTGATGCGTTCGAGTGGTTGCACAAGGTCGTATTGGTCGGACAGATCCGACGTTTGCGCGGTGGTCGTGAATGCACCCGCCTCATCGAAAGCAAAGAAATTGCCCGAAGCGATGTCGGTGAAATTTCCGCCGATCCCGGCCACTGGCGAAGCAGAATTGTCGGCTGCGAATTGCCGATCGCCGATATTAAGGCCGCCGCGATCAGTATAGCCGAAAAATGCTACGATGTTACCCCGATCGCCGATCCCGGCACCGAGCTTGAGGTGCGCGTCGTAGACACGATAGCCATCCGCAAACTCGACGCTACTGCCAACGCCAACGCCTTCGTATTCAGTGTCGACGATGAAGTTGACGACGCCAGCCACCGCATCTGCGCCATAAACCGCCGCAGCGCCCCCCGTCAGCACATCCACTTGCTTAAGCAAGGGTGCCGGAATGGAATTGACATCCACCGCGTTGCGGAAGCTGAACGGTACCGCCCGGGTGCCGTTGATCAGGACCAGAGTGCGATTCTGGCCCAAGTTGCGCAGATCGAGGGTCTGCGCCCCGCGCCCGTCGCTGCCGGTTTGCGTCGAATTTACGCCGCCAGCGAATTGCGGCAACTTGGCCGTAATGTCCTCTACCGTTACGGCCCGGTCGAGCGCGATCTGTTCTTCCCCGAAGGTCAGGACTGGACTGGTGGCATTCAGGTCGCTGCGCTGGATGCGCGAGCCGGTAACGACGATCTGTGCGCTTTCGGCCGCAGCCTCGTTGGTTGGCCCGACCTCCTGCGCCGACGCCTTGCTTGCGCTCATCGTCGCAAGGGCCAGAAAAGAAACTCCGATTCCCGCTTTTGCACCAAACTGCATGACGTTGCCTCCCAGATTTTGTAAATTTGTGATGAGGTTTGTATCATACCTTTCATGAAAGCCAAGGACAAATTCAATAACCCCGTAATTCTTTCTTATTGCATCGTTTACGAAGCCTTTGTAGGGCGGTGGAGACCATCGAAGGGTATAATATGGACTTGCAGGATGCAGGTTTTTGCCGCAGTTTGGTCTCATAATTGGTCATAATTGGTATTACACTCGACAAGGTAGCGATCCGGATGATGGAGACAGAAAGCAGAAGCGCCCGGTACACTAGGGTCGAAACATGGCCGCTCCGGGAAATTGTGGGAGCGTTGCTGGAAGGCCAGGTGAGCGCTGCTGCCAGCGCGCTCGCAATCGCGCCCGGCGTTGAACACGCGGTGACGCAAGGGGTTGCGCGGCTCAGTAAGGGGGGGCGCCTTTTCTATATCGGCGCAGGCACTTCAGGACGGATCGCAGCGCAAGACGGTGTCGAACTGGTCCCGACCTATGGTTGGCCGCGCGATCGCCTGGTGATCCTGCTCGCGGGAGGCGCCGAAGCCATGTTGTTCAGCGCCGAAGAAGCGGAGGACGATGCGGCAGCAGCTGAGGCCGAAATGCAGTCGCACGCTCCAACCGTAGATGATGTTGTGATCGGCGTCGCTGCAAGCGGCCGTACGCCCTATACCTGCGCGGCTATTGAGTGTGCCAAGGATGCGGGGGCCCTGACGATTGGTATTGCCGGTAACCGGCCTAGCCGCCTCCTTGATGTCGTGGACTGCCCGCTGTTTGCAGACACCGGCGCAGAAATCGTGGCTGGCTCGACCCGCATGAAAGCCGGAACCGCACAAAAAGCCATACTGAATAGTTTATCTACCGCTCTTATGATAAGGCTGGGGCGAGTCTATGAAGGGCAGATGACTCACATGTCCATAACGAACGCGAAACTGCGCGAGCGGGCTCTCTTGATGATCGCCGAACTAACGTATGCCGATGGCGCGACGTGCACCGCTGCACTCCGCGCGAGCGGCGACTATCTACCGCTTGCGATCTTGTTGGCCACCGGCCTCGATGAGGGGACGGCGCAGGAGCGGCTCGATTTGGCATGCGGGGACGTCGGACGTGCAATCAAAGGGGCACACGATGGTTGATATGACGCTATGGAATAAGGGTGGTAACCGGCCGCTCTACCAGATGATTGCCGAACGCATCCGCGCGCAGATCATCGACGGAAAGGTCAGCGAAGGCGATGCGTTGCCATCCGAACGCGAATTGTGCGAGCTTACTCAGACCTCGCGGGTCACGGTGCGCAAGGCGCTGCAGCAGCTGATCGACGAAGACCTGCTTTTCCGCCGACAAGGTTCGGGAACGTATGTGAAACGCGTGATCGAAGCCAAGAACGACATGCTGAGCGGCTTCAGTGAGAGCGCGAAGCTACGCGGCGAGGATGCCAGTTCGCTTTGGTTGCTTCGCGCGCTGGCATCTCCCACGCGCTACGAGATCGAAATGCTAGGGCTGCGCCAGAGCGAAACCGTCGCCCGGCTGGCACGGGTGCGAATGCTGGACGGTGATCCGCTAGCGGTGGAACATGCCAGTGTCCCTGCACAATTCCTGCCTCCTCTCGAGGAGATGGGCGAATCGCTTTACGATGCGCTGGCACGGCGAGGCAACCGTCCTGTCCGTGGGCGGCAGGTCACTAGCGCTTCGCTTGCCACGCCGACCGAGGCGGCGCTCCTAGGTATCGACGAAAACGCAGCAGTACTCCGCATCGAGCGGGTAACCTATATGGCGGACGACACAGCGGTAGAACTTACCCGCTCGGCCTATCGCGGGGATATCTATCAGTTCATCTCGGATCTGCGCTGAGATGGGCGCGGCCAGCGAGGTGCGCAATCTGCCGCCGGTCGCGCGCGATCTACCGGAGATCGATTGGCTCACGCACGAAGACGCTGCGCAGCGCGGTGTTAGCTATTGGGACAGCGCGGCGCTGGATGCCGCAGCGTTGGCGAGGCCTGCTTCCACACAGGAGGTCGCGGCCATTCTTCGCGCGTGTTACTCGGCAGGACAGTCAGTCGTCACGCATGGCGGCAGAACGACTTGCGTCGACGGGGTCAGAACTCTTCCCGATCAGATCGCTCTGTCGCTCGAAAAGATGAATGCGATCATCGATATCGATCCAGTCGAAGGGACCGCGACCGTCGAGGCGGGGGTGGTTCTGCAAACCTTGCAGGAAGCTGCGGAGGAGGCGGGGATGTATTTCCCGCTCGATTTGGGCGCGCGCGGATCGTGCACCATCGGTGGCAATGCGGCAACCAATGCCGGCGGGGTCAATGTGCTGCGCTATGGCATGATGCGAAATCTTGTTCTCGGCCTCGAGGCAGTGCTGGCCGACGGATCTGTCATCAGTTCGATGAACCGCATGCTCAAGAACAACGCGGGCTACGATCTCAAGCAATTGTTCATCGGCACCGAAGGGACTTTGGGCGTTATCACCCAGCTGGTGCTGCGGCTCGAACCGCTGCCCGGCCAATTGCATACGGCAATGGTTGCAGTCGCTGATTTCGCCGGCATCATGCATTTGCTGAAGGAAGCGCGCGTGCGCCTGGGAGCCGGCTTACACGCCTTCGAATTGATGTGGGGGTCCTATTACGACGCTGTGACACGTCCCGGCGGCCACGCACCGCCGCTGGAACGCGGCGCACCGTTCTATCTTCTGATCGAGGCGAGCGGAGACCAGGGCGGCGCGGCTCTGGAATCTTATCTCGAATTCGCCTTTGCCGAAGGCCTCGTCATCGACGGCACGCTGGCGCAATCCCTGACCCAGCGCCAGCAGCTGTGGACTGTGCGGGACGATTTCGAAGCGATCCTCAAGGATGGCAGAACCTACCTCTACGATGTCAGCCTGCCGCTGCGCGCAATGCAAGGATATGTTGCCGAAGTGACCGAGCGCTTCTTGAAAGCATTCCCGCAGGGCGTCGTGTATGTATTCGGCCATATCTGCGATGGCAACTTGCATATTTTCCTTGCACCGCACGCTGCTCAAATTGGGTCAAGTTCCGGGCAGAACTGGAAGGAACATCGCCGCAGCGCCGATGCATCAGTTTATGAACCGCTGCGGGCGGTCGGTGGATCGGTTTCGGCTGAACATGGCATCGGGCGCGAGAAGCGGGACTGGCTGCAAATATCCCGCACCGAAGAAGAGATTGCGCTGATGCGGACGCTGAAAAGCAGCCTCGACCCGCGCAATATACTCAATCCCGGCCTCGTCATCGATGTCGATCGGGACAGCGCGTCGTGACCGCACTCTCACAATCGCTCATGGCGGCCGAGGCGCAGGAGGCCGGCAGCCGGGTGGCTGAGCAGGGAGACATCCTTCGATCGCCGCTGCGCGATCTTGCCGCACGCATTGCAAGTTTTGATCCCAGGACGATTGTCACTTGCGCGCGCGGCAGTTCGGATCATGCCGCCCTGTTTGGGAAGTATGTGTTCGAGATGGCAACCGGCCTGCCGGTGGCATCGCTCGGTCCGTCAGTCGTCTCGGTCTATGACACACCGCTGCGTTTCGAGCGCACGCTGTTCCTTACGATATCGCAATCGGGACAAAGCCCCGATCTGATCCGCTGCGCGAGTGCGGCGCGCAAGGGAGGCGCGCTCGTCGTTGCGCTAGTGAACGACACGGCATCGCCGCTGGCGGCGGAGGCGGATGTGTGCATTGATATCTGCGCGGGCCCTGAACTGGCGGTCGCGGCGACAAAATCATTCCTGTGCACGGCGTCTGCGCTGCTGCGCATGCTTGCCGAAATTCAAGGCGATGACGTGCTGCGCGGCGTCCTGTCCGACCTTCCGGAACAGCTCGACGCGGCCAATCGCTGCGACTGGAGCGAGGCGCTGCCTGCCTTTACCCGGGCGGCTGACTGCCTCATAATTGCGCGCGGTCCCGGGCTCGGCATTGCCAGCGAAATGGCGCTCAAATTAAAGGAAACTGCCGGCGTTCATGCCTCTGCCTTCAGCGCAGCAGAAGTCCATCACGGTCCGAAGGCTGCCATTGGCCCGGGCATGCCGGTTTTGGCGTTGGGTACGCGCGATGTCGCTCACGAGAGTGTCGAACACGCGGCCCGGGAGTTGGCCCGCGGCGGCGCGCATCTGTTCACCAGCCTGCTGACGGGCGATGCGAGAACGCAGTTGCCCACGGTCGAAACCGGACATCCGCTGACGCAGCCGCTCGTTCAGCTCGCGAGCTTCTATCGCTTCGCAGACCGTCTCGCCCGTGCCCGCGGAAGAGACGGCGATGCCCCGGCGACCCTTAACAAAGTAACGCGAACGCTCTGAGGGCGCCGGTTCTGTCAGTCATCGCTGCGTCGAAGGGTCGTCGCCACGACGGCTTCGTCCGGCACCCGGTCGCTTATCTCCCGGATTACACCGCCGTCGAGGGATACGACCTGTTCGGCGTGGCGAAGCGTTTTCAGGCGGTGCGCTGCGACCAGGCTGGTGGTGTCCGGCAGGATCGCTCGAAGATTTTCGACGATCGCCAATTCGTTCTCCTCGTCGAGCGCGCTTGTCGCCTCGTCCAGCAATAACAGCCGCGGGCGTTTGTAGAAGGCGCGTGCCAACAGGACGCGCTGTTGCTGTCCGGCCGACAGATGCTTGCCCCCGGTACCCAGCATAGTCTCCAGCCCTTTCGGCGAAGCTTCAAGAATGTCGAGCACGCGGGCCGCGGCCAGTACTTCCTCCAGCCAGCCACTATCTTCGTCTCGTCCGGCCAGCACATTGTCGCGGATCGACGCGGAGAACATGGACCCGTCTTGCATTACCGCCCCGGTCGCATCCAGCCAGTACCGCTGATTGATCGTGCCGAGCGGACAGCCTGCCGCCGTAATGACGCCGCTATCGGGCTGGTAAATGCCGAGCAGGAGGCGCAGGATTGTCGTCTTGCCGGAACCGCTCGGTCCGATTAGCGCGGTCATTCGTCCTTCCGGAATGCACAGCGAAATATCCCGCAGCGTGGGCGAACCGGCCAACGGATAGCTGAAATTCACCGCCTTGAACTCGATAGGTGCGATAGCACGCGGCATGACGGATTGTTGCGCGGTAAGTTGAGCCTGATCGAACGCCGCCCTGATCTCCAGCGTTCGGTGCATGGCGGCACGCACTTCCTCGAGCTTGTTGGTGAAAGCCAGAATCTGGTTGAGATGGAAATATAGCTGGACGATAATGACGGAGGTGATGGTGAAATCGCCGAGCGTTATCGTCCCTTCAATGGTGCGCATCGCCGCTATGAAAGTCACGATCACCATACCCGCGCGGGTCAGGAAATGGCCGCCCGATGCCTGCAATTGTTCGATCGCTGTAGCTTTGAGCCTTGTTTGCAGGTTTTCAATCTGAATGGCAGACCAGCGGTCCAATGAAGGCGTCTCGTATCCGGCTACCTTGATGTCACGCATGCCTTCGACCATCGCTATTTCCAATGCGCGCGCGCTGGAAGACTGCACGAAATTGGCAGCGTCGGTCTGCCGGCGCCGCAAGCCAACCAAGTAGATCCATCCGAGATAAGCAGCAGCGGAGGCGGCAAAGACCATAAATATCGAAAGATCCACGAAGATCAAAAGCAGTCCGAGCGACAGGATCGACATGCTGGCTGTAAGGGCATCCATCGCTTCAACAGCAGCAAAGCGCTGCACCCGCTCGAGATCTCGGATCCGCTCCACGATCTCGCCAGATCGCGACGCGCTGAAATAGCCTATCGGCAGGCTCAATAATTCCGCGATATGGCCGCTTGTCATGCGGCTGACCATCCTGTTGGAAACGTGCCCCGATATTTTGGCGCGGACCGCGTTGAGCCCAATCAGGGACAGGAACAGCCCCACCTGGAGCGCGATCATCAACTGCACAAACATGGCGTCACCCGGCAGGATACCCTGATTGACGAGTGCCCGATTGGTCAGCGGCAGGGAAAAATTGATCGAGATCGTAGCCGCCATGATGGCCAGGATCTGGATCATATAACGGCGATAGGGACCGAGCTGGCGCTGCATCCAGCGATCGGAGAACAGCGAAACGAGAGATATGTAGTGCGGGGTTGCCTCGCTACGGTTCCGCGCGTCGCTATGCGATAGCGACTCGCTGACACTCATGCTTCCCTCCGCAATCGTTCGAGCAATCCACCGAACAGGATGGAGCCGATCCTGCCTTGACTCACTGTAATCCGCCCCATCGCGGCACTGCGGTTGCGCAGGGGGATCATGACTCCGGTACTGCTTCGTGCACCGTCCGGCACCGTCATGATCACCTGGTAGCCGCCTTTCATCGCGACGGACGCAGTGGAACTCACTTGGCCTACCAGATAGCCATTGGTGGCAGCCGGGAAGCCTGCAATTTCCATGCGAACTTCTGCGCCCGGACGCACATCGCCGCGCGCTGCAGGCGGAACCAGCCCTACTGCAGACAAACCCTTGTGGCGGGGAACGATGACCGCAAATTCCTGCCCTTCGGAAACCCTTTGACCGGACACGCGGTCTTCTGGAAATTGCACTATTCCCGCCATGGGCGCGAGCACCAGATGGGTGCTGCGCCACCGCGAGACTGCGCCTGCGGCATCAGCAGCAGCCTGGATTGCTGTTTCGCGCAATTGCGTGGCAGTGCGCCCCCGCTCCAGCTGAGAGCGCTCTAGCTGCAGCCTCAATTCCTGCAGCCTCGTGCGGTCTTCGTCTACGCGACCCCGCGCCTGTCGGGCCGCTATTTGTTGTTCGATCACGATTGCCCGGGCTTCCGCCAGAGCCTGGCGTGAGACCCATCCTCGCTCGGCAAGTTCCGTCTTGATTCGCAGCTGTTCCTCCGCCACCGTCACCAGCTCGTCGGCTGAGAGTATGTCGTCCTGCAGACGCCCGGCGCGCGCTTCGATCCCGGCAATGGTCGACTGCAGGATCGCCGCGTCCCGCTGCTCCACGGGAAAGCCTTGCGTCACCGCCAGCGCGTCGAGCGCTCCCGCCAGGCGGGACGCACTGGTCTGCACGTCGCCGCCAATGGTCACCTCGGGAAGGGGCATGGGGGTTTTGCCGGATTGCAGGGCGGCGCGCAATTGCGGCAATATCGCGGACAGCTGGCGTATCTGCGCCACTTCGCCCGGTGGTCCAAGCTCTGCCATCACATCCCCCGCGCGCACTGCATCTCCGGATTGCACCGCGATCGCATGCAGTACGCCGGCTTGCGGAGTAGTCACGCTGCGCGGAGGAGAACCAAGCTGGATCGTCATCGGTACGCGCAGCGTTTCGTGCCACGGCAACATCAGGGCCGCAGCAAGCAAAAAGATCAGCAGGGCAACCACGCGCAGCGGCGAGCCATGCGCGATCCAGCCGGGTAACTCGACGGTAGCGCGGTCGAGCGCAGCCAGATTGTTCTTTTCCTGTGGCTGGGGGCGGTTCAACGCTGCTCGTCCAGCGCCGACAGATGAATTGCCATTCCGCGAAGATTCTCGGTCCCGTCAGCTAGGCCAAGGGTAATCATATCTTCGATCGCGCGGCGCGAATGGAGCGGGCGAAGCTGTCCTTCCAGCTGGTCTATCAAAAGCTCGCGGTAGGACGCCCCGATCGCAAGGGCAAAGCCGCCCGTCAACACGACGCGGTCCGGCGCAGCGAACAAGATGACAATATGTAGGGCGCGCGCGAGATACGCGACCGATTGCTGCAGGATCTGCGTCGTGAAGGGGTCGTCAGAAGCGATCGCGGCAATTGCCGCCGCGTTCACATCGAACCGGTCGGCCGACTGGACGTCGAACCCTGCTTCGTCCAGCAATGCCGCCAATCGGGAATCGGAAAACGCATCAGGCTGCCGCGCCGCTTCGGCTCTCGCCATTCGCGCGAAACCGCTGCCCGAAGCATACAGACCCAGCGTGCCGACCATCGTGCCGTCGAGAGTTCGAGCAGCGTCTTCTCCGGTCTCGACGACTGAAAAGCCGATTTCGCCATCAAGACCCCGGCGGCCGGAGACAACCCCGCCGCTGCGCCGGTCGTACAGTTTGGATCCGATGCCGCTTCCCACGCTGAGGATAAGCGTCGTGTCATGATCATCCTCCGCAGCTTCGGTGCCATAATAAGTGCTCGCAGCGAAAATGTCGTTTCGCGCTATGGTCGGATGGCCCAGCGCAGCAGAGAGGTCCGCTGCCAGCAAAGGCCGGGAAGCTTGACCCCATAGCGAATTGGCTGCGGCAATTGCGCCGTCAGCCTCTACCGGCCCCGGCAGTGACAGGCCGATGCGTTCTATCGTGCCGGACGCGGGAAATTGGTCTGCAATAGCCTGGGCCAGCCAAGACAACCAAAGCGCGCGCTTGCGATCGGGAGGCAGTGAGGGGGAGGAATGCAAATCGATGGTACGGAGCTGGGAAATGGGGCCCATCCCTTGCGGCGTTACGACGGCGAATCGCGTAAGGGTGAAACCGGCATCGATACAGAGATAATTTGCCAAGAACCGACCCTCCGTACGCCGTGGCCTGGCTGCTAGCCAGAATGCCTATCGCCTACTCGTATGCCACATGTATTATCGGTGCAAGACCTCTGGCCGCCGGAGATCGATAATCCGCTTGCTGAATTTGCCCGCTTCCATCAGAAACTTGACGTCAAGTTCTGCCAATCAAGCCAGCGGAAACCGTGTCGAATATCGACTATCGCGGATCAGCCAGCGGTTGGGAACAGTTTCAGGTTTGTCGGACCCTGAAGCCACATTTTGTGCAACAAAACACTCCATATGCCTGATTTACAGAAGTATTAGTAGAAATATTGCACCATAACTTTCGATGCAGCGATCACCGGGTAATCATGAAATCGTATTGAATTATCAAGCCTTATTCTCCCGGCATCTAAGTTTGAAAGACTTCCTACTAGCTCCAGCCGGGCTAGCTCGCGAGCCGATGCACCTTAGCCAGAGCAAAAGGCAGCTTTAGAATATCATGATTGTCAGCGATCCATCGCTTCTGATCGTTGCTAAGCCTGTCCGAGGACGACTTGACCTCGACGAACCGGAACTCTCCTTCGCGGTGCAGCAGCAAGTCCGGCCATCCCAGATATCGGCCCCAGTAGTCTTGCACGAGATAGCGCAGTATGGTTTTGACTGTTTGAGGCGGCAAAATCTCGAGCAACTTGCGCGCTCGCTCGACATCCTCCGGTCGATGTGCCCAGAGATACTGGCGCAGGTTTTCGCTGTGGAACCGCCAATAGTCGAATAACCACTCAAGATCGTCGTCAGGCAGAAATTCGTCGAAATGTTTCTCGATGACTGTCGCGCGCCGGGTTCCATAGCCTGCTGACCCAAAGTCGCTCGGCAAATATGTCCAGATTGGTTCCTTTGTTCGCCGCTCTTCATACGCGGTACGGTTACCGAAGCTTACAATGCGGTTCTTAGGGTCGATTGGATCCTGGATGACTATCCACATCATTACGCCGAACAGCGCGTGAAAGGGAACGCTTTCGAGGTGCAGGACTTGCCAGCCCTGCCCGGAATAGTGCCGCGATGCGAATTCTTCGGCGCTGATTATCTCATCGCCAAATAGGATCTGTGCGCCCTTCCCTCCGTCTTTGGCATATGCCGCTTGCAGAGGTTCGATCTCAACCGAGTATTCGTCGATCACTTCCGCCTGCGACTTCTCGGTGAAGACATATTTAGGAGCGATTGCATGCAGTTTTTTGATCTCCTTCAGAGCAGCCTTTTCTATAGCGGAATGCGCCAAGCGCCGCTCTTCGTCAGTCACCTCCGGATGTTCTGAGTCCCAATCGTATCGTGCCGTTTCTTTGGCAAAGAAGAGCTCGCGCCAGTAGTAGCGCTTGATCTTGCTGGTGCGCCCGTGGATCGCCGCTGCTGGTGTCGGATCGGCGGGCCGCCCGCGGCATTCACTGCAAATCCCTTCTTGGAAACCTTGCGTTACTGGCACCCGCTCCTGCGTATCGAGTTCGCAGCCCTCGCTTAGTTGATGCGCCAGAAAGCGACGCCCGTGTACCTCGTCGCATGCACACATCATCACCGCGCCGCAATCCGCACAGCGGTATTTGCGGATCAGTTCATGCTGATTGAGGCAGACGCGGTCTGGGTGATGGCAAGTTGAGGAAGTTCGCTCAGCCATCTTGGATTGCTAACCGGAAGCAGGTGGCAAAGCGGCCTCTGTCCGCGGGACTTAACCCCGCTTCTTCGAACAATGGCTGCCAGCGTACTGCAACCATCATGCGCAACTCTTCGACTATGGCCGAAGCCTCATCGGGGCCGAGATCGAATACTGCTGCTCCGGCAAGCGCATTTCCGATAGTCGCATTGCGTCCTTCCGGACCTACGCCCAGCACGAGGCGTCGCTCCAGCCCCACCTGCGGCTTGGGGACAACATCGTAGAGTGGAGACAGGCGCCAGCCCGTTCCGTCGAACAGAAAGCCGTGATTGCGCAGGTGGTCATCGTCATTTGTCACGAGGATATTGAACACCATTCGGCGGAACAGCTCATGAAGGTCCGCGCGGACCTGCGTACCGTGCTGACGTATCGTACCAGCGAGATCAGCGTAGCTGTAACTGCTTACCTCGCTTTCATGGGCGCCCAGCATGGTCAGCCCCGACGCGAACGGCCGCCGTTCAATCCAGTTGCCATGCGGCATGCGGTCGAACCGTTCGATCAGATAGATGTCGCGGTCCAGCACGCACTGAAAATCGAGCGCGGGTACGTTGAGGCCGCATTCGGCGGCGAGCCGCATAGTCGCCAGCTCCACGCGGCATTCAGGAAAGCTGTCGCCGCGCATCTGGAACTTGGCGATCCAGGGCTGCTCGCCGATTTGTGTTGCCGCCTTGGGGCGCGCGCCGCCAAGCGACGAACCGGCAGCAAGCAGCGCGCGCAGGTTCTCATCCAGCTCATCGACATGTTGTGCTCGTTCGGCTGCCTCGGCAAGTTCACCGAGGGTGAACTCCTCGCCCGGAGCGGGACCGTCGCCCCATGGAGTAATGCGCTCCGGTCGCTCCGGGGTGGGCCCGAATGCGAGCGCGCCTACGCGATGTTCTCCGGAAGCAAGGATGAGGTCGATCTCGCTCGGCAGACGGTCGCCCATCGCCTTGTACATAAGTTACTGGCCCCAGCCGTCGGGAGCCGCGTCGCGGATGCCGCCGAAGGC
>NZ_JAXMJI010000118.1:0-29231 GCF_034376665.1 Allopontixanthobacter sp.
TCGCCGCGACGACCCGATCACGCAAATCCTGCGATAGTGCTTTGGTCATCCATCCTGGCCTCCTCACCAGCACGGATCCTGAATCAGAAATCTCGCGCCAGCGGAATCCTCAACGATTCAGACGCTGTGGAAAACGCTCTAAGCCGGCAGTGCCTTTTTGGCCTGCTCGATGATGCTCTTGAAAGCAGCGCCTTCATTCATCGCCAGATCGGCCATCACCTTGCGGTCGAGTTCGATACCAGCCAGCTTGGTGCCGTGCATGAACTGCGAGTAGGTCAGGCCTTCGGCGCGGACTGCGGCGTTGATCCGCTGGATCCACAAACCGCGGAATGTGCGCTTCTTGATCTTGCGATCGCGGTAAGCGTATTGGCCGGCCTTCTCGACTGCCTGGCGGGCGACGCGAATCGTGTTCTTGCGCCGACCGCGAAAGCCCTTGGCCTGCTCCAGTAACCGCTTGTGTTTGCTGCGGGTTGTTACACCGCGTTTGATGCGTGGCATATTTCAGTACTCCTAAATTCAGAACTCTGCGGTCCCTGCGGCTCAATCGAGACCGTATGGGGCCCATTTCTTGATTGTCCGGGCATCAGCGTCGGAAATCACGGAAGTGCCGCGGTTCTGGCGGATGTACTTGGCGCTGTGATGCGTCAGGCGGTGGCGTTTGCCAGCCACACCGTGCTTCACTTTGCCGGTTGCGGTGATTTTGAAGCGTTTCTTCACACCGCTCTTGGTCTTCAGCTTGGGCATTTTCGTCTCCTGTTCAGAAACACGTACGGTCAGCCCTGGCAGCCCTTACGGCCAGGCCAACTCATGAATCACGTGCAGTGAAGCGCGGGCGTATACAGCGGCTGCGCGGTAAATCAAGCGTTTCGGCGGCGGCTTGGGTCGCCGCCCTCAGCCCATGGCCTCGAGAATGTCTTCCAGCCGGGCCGGGTCGCCAAGGGCCAGCACCCGGCCGCCTTGCGAATGGGCGCTATCGGCATCCAGCGGATTGCCTTGCCAGTCCGCCATCAACCCGCCCGCGCCTTCGACGATGGGCACCAGCGCGGCGTAATCATACAGCTTCAGGCCCGCTTCGCAGACGATGTCGAGATGCCCGCCCGCCAGCAGGCCGTAATTATAGCAATCCCCGCCCCACACCACGATCTTGGAGGTTTGCGCCGCCAGCGACATGAACGCCCCGGCGTCCTCGTCCGAAAAATATTGCGGCCCGGAGGAAGCCAGCGTCGCATCGGACAGCGATTTGCAGGGCCGGGTACGAACGGGCGCGCCGTTGAAGGTCGTATCCTGGCCAATCCGGCCTGCCCACCGTTCGCGCGCCACCGGCTGGTCGATGATCCCGAGAACCGGCCAGCCGTCCTGAACCAGCGAGATCAGCGTACCGAAAATCGGCCGTCCCGCCATGAAGCTGATCGTACCGTCAATCGGATCGAGCACCCACTGGCGCCCGGCGGCTTCGTTGCTGGTGCCGTATTCCTCGCCGATGATCCCGTCGTCCGGGGCTTCGCTTTCGAGGATGGCGCGCATGGCCGCTTCGGCCGCCTTGTCCACTTCGGTTACCGGCGAGGCATCGGTCTTGCGTTCATGCGACCAGTCCCCGCGAAACAACGGGCGGATGACCGAGCCAGCCGCATCCGCCAGGCGATTCGCGAGGACCAGATCGCGCGCACTTGCCATGATCAGTCGAACAGGCTGGAGACGGAGCTTTCGTCCGCGATCCGGCGGACCGCTTCGCCGATCAGCGGTGCCACCGTAAGAATCCGGATGCGGTCGGAATCGAGTGTCGCGTCGGTAGGCAGGATGGTGTCCGAAATCACCAGTTCCTTCAGCGCGGACGCGTTTACCCGTGCTACCGCGCCGCCGGACAATACGCCGTGAGTGATGTAGGCCGCCACGCTGGAAGCCCCGCTGTCCATCAGCGCCTGCGCCGCGTTGCACAGGGTGCCGCCCGAATCGATGATATCGTCGATCAGGATGCAATGGCGTCCCTGCACATCGCCGATGATGTTCATCACTTCGGATTCGCCCGGCCGGTCACGGCGCTTGTCGACGATCGCCAGCGGCGCGTTGTCGAGCCGCTTGGCCAAGGCACGGGCGCGGACCACGCCGCCGACGTCGGGCGATATGACCATCAGGTCCTGGTCGCCGTAGCGGGCCTGGATATCGGCCGCCATCACTGGCGCGGCATAGAGGTTGTCGGTCGGGATATCGAAGAAACCCTGGATCTGGCCTGCGTGGAGATCAACCGACAGCACCCGGTCGGCACCGGCTTCGGTGATCAGGTTGGCCACCAGCTTCGCTGATATCGGCGTCCGCGGACCGGGCTTGCGGTCCTGCCTTGCGTATCCGAAATACGGCACCACCGCGGTGATTCGGCGTGCCGAGGCGCGCCGCAGCGCGTCGATTGCAATCAGCAGTTCCATCAGATTGTCGTTCGCGGGATAGCTGGTCGACTGGATCACGAACACGTCCTCGCCGCGGACATTCTCGTGAATTTCGATGAAAATCTCTTCATCGGCAAAGCGCCGGACGCTGGCATCGGTCAGCGGGATTTCCAGATAGGCCGCGATCGCCCGTGCCAGCGGCAGGTTCGAATTGGCGGCCATGATCTTCATGCGGTATTCCCTTTGACGGCGTCCATTGGTGCCCGATTAGCCAACCCGCCGCCTATTGCAACCGCGTGGGGCACTGCTCTGTTGACAGGGGGAGCACATTATCGGGACGAACTCACTCAAAGTGATGTTCGCCCTTGATCCAGCGCACCGTGCCGGAACTGGCGCGCATCACCACGCTTTCGGTCGTCATGCGCCCGCCCTTGTAACGCTTCACCCCTTCGAGCAGCGATCCCCCGGTCACCCCGGTGGCGGCAAAGATGCAATCGCCCTTGGCGAGGTCTTCCAGCTTGTAGATTCGGTCGAAATCGGTGATGCCCCATTTGCGCGCGCGGGCTTTCTCGTCGTCGTTGCGGAACACCAGACGGCCGTTGAACTGGCCGCCGACACAGCGCAGCGCGGCCGCGGCCAGCACCCCTTCCGGCGCACCGCCGCAGCCCATGTACATATCGATCGTGGTGTCTTCGTCAGTCACCGCGATGACCCCGGCCACATCGCCGTCCGGGATCAGATAGATACCGCAGCCGAGGCTGCGCAGTTCGGCAATCATCTCGGCATGGCGCGGCCGGTCAAGGACGCAGACCACAATCTCCGCCGGCGGGACACCCTTGGCCGCAGCAACCGCCCTGACGTTTTCAGTCGGGCTCTTCGCCAGGTCGATCACTCCCTCGGGATAGCCGGGGCCGACGGCGATCTTGTCCATATAGGTGTCCGGCGCATTCAGCAGGCATCCGGCTTCCGCTGCAGCCAGCACCGCCAGCGAATTGGGTCCGGCCTTGGCCGTGATTGTAGTGCCTTCCAGCGGGTCGAGCGCGATATCGATCTTGGGGCCGCGGCCAGGGGCACCGCCAACCTTCTCGCCGATATAGAGCATCGGGGCTTCGTCGCGTTCGCCTTCGCCGATCACCACCGTGCCATCGATTTCCAGCTCGTCGAACGCCCGGCGCATGGCCTCCACCGCGGCAGCATCGGCAGCCTTTTCATCGCCGCGACCGATCAGCTTCGACGCGGCGATGGCGGCAGCTTCGGTGACACGGACCATTTCCAGCACCAGCGCACGGTCCAAAACGCTGCTCTTGGTGACCCGCGCTCTAGTGGGAGCCTTGGTGCTGGCGGCAGACGTGGTGCTATCGTTCATGGCTAATTCAGTCCCTTTGGCGCGCTTATGGGGCGATTAAACAGGGAGTGGCTGAATGTCGAGAAGTGCCGGACTTGCGGCGTTGATTATGATCATCGCCGGAAATCCCGCCTATTCTCAAGGCCAGCCACCAGTCTCGGCAGAGCAAGTCGCCGAAAATGCCCGGAAGGCGTACGGTCCGCCGCCGCCAGAACCGGCCTGCGCACCTGCCCAGGGCGACGAAATCGTGGTCTGCGCGCGGCAGGAGGACAATTCCCAGTTCCGGGTAAAATCCTCCACCGAACTCGATCCGGAATCGGAAGAAGCGCTGGACGACGGCCTGCCCCGCGCACCCGATGTCGCCGGCCCCGGCATTTTCAAGGGTCCTGCGACCGTTGGCAAACTGTGTATCCCGGGCCTTCAGAAATGCCCGCCGCCGCCTGCCCTGATGATCGATCTGTCGGCCCTGCCCGAAGCCCCCGAAGGGTCGGACGCGGACAAGGTCGGCAAAGGCGAGATACCGGGCCGCTGAACCGCATTCCGACAGAAATTATCCCGCAATAATCTGCATCGCCAGAGGCGTGGCGGTCAGGCTGGGCGAAGCTTCAAGTAGCGAGAGTGCATGGGCAACATTTTTCTCCGGCCCTTCGTGCGCCACCATCGCCACCAGCACTTCGCCGCCTTCCGATACTCTGCCCTGCTGGATCAGGCTTTCGATCGAAACCCCGGCATCGCGCATCGCCGCGGTGATTTCCGCTAGCACACCGGGCCGGTCGGTGACCATGAAGCGCAGATAGGTTCGGCCGGTGCGCTCGCCCGATCCGGCTGGCGCCATCGCGATCATTTCCGCCACGGGGATCGAGAACGGAGCCGAGGTTTCGCCCCGGGCAATGTCGATCAGATCGGCCACCACCGCACTCGCTGTCGGACCATCTCCGGCGCCGGCACCCTGGAACAGCAGCCGTCCGGAGAAATTGCCTTCCGCGACCACCGCGTTGGTAGCGCCGGTAACATGCGCCAGCGGATGGCGTTTCGGCACCAGGCAGGGTTTGACCCGCTGGAGCAGGCGCGGCGAGCCGTCCCCGCCCGTTTCGACATCGGCCATCCCGATCAACCGGATGACGTAGCCGAGCGTATCCGCCTGTGCGATGTCTGCTGCACGCACCCCGGTGATTCCCTCGCAGTCCACGTGATCGAAATCGATGCAGGCCCCGAACGCGATCCCGGCCAGAATGGACAGTTTATGCGCCGCGTCGACTCCTTCGACGTCGAATGTCGGGTCCGCTTCGGCATAGCCCTTGGCCTGCGCCTCCGCGAGGACATCGGCGAAATCGGCCCCGGTCGCCTCCATTGTCGAGAGAATGTAATTGGAGGTTCCGTTGAGGATACCGTAAATCCGCTCGATGGCGTTTGCTGCGGTGCCTTCGCGCAGTCCTTTGACCACCGGAATTCCGCCTGCAACCGCCGCTTCGAATTTCAGCGGGACCGAGGCAGCTTCTGCGAGACGGGCCAGTTCCATGCCGTGATGCGCGATCATCGCCTTGTTGGCGGTCACCAGCCCTTTGGCGCAAGCAATGGTGTTGCGGGCAAGGGTCAGCGCGGGACCGTCCGAGCCGCCGACCAGTTCGACCACCACATCCACATCGCCGCGCGCGGCCATCGCGGTCATGTCGTGTTCCCAAGCAAATCGCGACAGGTCGACGCCGCGGTCCTTGGAACGGTCACGCGCGCTGACCGCCACGATTTCGAGCGGGCGGCCGGCGCGCGCGCGAACGATATCGGCGTTGGTATCCAGCAGGCGAATCATTCCCGCACCCACGGTTCCAAGGCCCGCCAGCGCGATGCGCAGCGGCTGGCCGGAAGAAAGTTGTGCCGGGGGCTGGTGGTCCTGTGCCATGATCAGATCGGTATCCTGTTGCGCGCTACGGCCGGGTCAGGAGACGGCCTCTGCGCAGGCGAACGCGATTGGGCAAGCCTTCACACGCAGAAAACAGTGTTTCGGGCGGTCGCGATCGCCGCCGTCCGGGGCGGATCGACTACAGGCGGTTGCGCGGGCAGGGTCCCAGTTGGCTCATCATGAACCGGTAGTCTGCGGCGGCCTGCGCACGCGATCCGGCATCGCGGGAGAGATTCGCTTCGCCTGGCAATTCCTCCGGCAGGAAGCAGGCGAGCCGGTACCATTCCAACGTCTCGGGCTGCGGCGGCACAGCGGACTGATCGACGATTTCACTGAAGGACACACCCCAGGTCGGCTGCTGTCCCGGACGGCGGATGACCGTAACCGAGACAGGTCCGTCACCCCGGGTCGAAAGAAACAATTGCGTCTCCGATTCGCCCACCAGGTTGCCTTCGACCGACAGAGCATCGCGTACCCCGGTGACGACTGGCGGCGCATCGGGCGCAACCAGGCCGGAAAGGATCGGCCTAACCCGCGCTTCCATTTCCGGGGTCCAGCGGATCTGCGCGCCCTGCCCCACCAACTGGATTTCTCCCGGGCGGCCCGGGACCGCTTTGGCGAACAGCAGCATCTCCTGCTTTTTCAATTTCGGTGCCCGCCCCTTCGCATCAAGGGGTACATCGACCAGATATTTGACCGATTCTCCGACCGGAGAATTGCCCGTAAGCAAGGCCAGGGTGTCGGCTTCGATATACAGCCGCGCCATGCCGGGGGACAGTCCGGGCGCGCGCTCAGCCTTGACTTCGGCTTGTTTGCGAATCTCGACCCGCAGGACCAGATTCGCCGCATCGGCGAGGTCAACGAGGTCGGCATAAGTCGATTCGCGAGCATTCGGCGCGGCTTGTGCAATTGCCGTGTTCAAAGGGGCGGACAGCACCGATCCAGCAAGCAATGCAATGCTCAAAGTTTTCAAAAGATACGACATTACGTGTTTTTCCACTATGATTATTGCGCTAGTCGTGGTGCGATTCGCGTCAGTATCGTTTGATCAGTTGCGCAGTGAATCTGCAGTTAACCGACAAAGCGATTGCTTGGACCGATCTTCGAAGCTAATGCAATGCCGCGATTGAATGAAGCCAATAAGACAAGTTCAATCAGGCCCATACCGGGCCACTCGGGTCCGGTCGGCCGCACAGGCAACCAAATTCGTTTGGCCATCAGGGTGGACAGCAAGGAATATGCTCTGGCAGAGGGGACTCTGACCTG
The DNA here is from genome assembly GCF_034376665.1 of Allopontixanthobacter sp. Classification (NCBI taxonomy): domain Bacteria; kingdom Pseudomonadati; phylum Pseudomonadota; class Alphaproteobacteria; order Sphingomonadales; family Erythrobacteraceae; genus Allopontixanthobacter; species Allopontixanthobacter sp. The sequence continues at coordinate 6,890 of NZ_JAXMJI010000118.1, forward strand.
AGCCGTTTGGGTAGGTGTATTCGCCTGCCCGCAGACTATGGAGTGATGCGACTGAATGGCCTACGCTGACCAACAGATGAGCGGTAACCGGATTATCGCTTTGATCATTGTGGGGTTGATCCATGTGGCCTTGGGCTATGCGCTGATCACTGGGCTCGCCTATGAGGCGGTATCCAAGGCAATCGAGCGCGTGACAACGGTCGACATCGAAGAACCGCCGCCACCCGAACCCGAAGACGAGCCGCCGCCACCGCCGGAGCCGGATCGTGCGCCGCCGCCGCCGGTTGCGCCGCCGCCGCCGATCAGCATTGCGGTATCGCCGCCGCCCATCCGTACGCAGCCGACCATCCCGCCGCCGGCACCGCCGGCGTTGCGAATTCCGCCTGCGCCGGTCGGCCCGCCACCGCCGCCGCCACCGCCGCGGGTTCAGCCCAAAGGTGCCGAACCGCGCGGCAACCCCGCCAACTGGGCAACCGCCAACGACTATCCCTCCCGTGCACTTCGCGAGGAACGTGAAGGAACCACCGGTTTCCGTGTCACTGTCAGCACGGACGGCAGGGTATCGGATTGCACTGTCACCAGGTCCAGCGGCCACGCGGATCTCGATGATGCAACCTGCAAGAATATCACCCGGCGCGCCCGGTTCCGGCCGGCAACCGATGGCAATGGGAATCCGACCACGGACACCTATTCGAACGCGATACGGTGGGTGATACCCGAATAACCGGTAGCGCCCGGTCCGAGGGCGGGCCGGCGATACCTTTATGTTTTTTTTTGAACAGCTTCTTTCTGAGAGGAAACTCGCAATGCTTATCGAACTTCTTACCGCAGCCACTAACGCAGCACCGCAGAACAAATTTGGCTTCATCGAAGCCATGGAACAGGGCGGCCTGATCGCCTGGTCGATCTTCAGCGTGCTGGTCATTATGTCCGTTGGTTCTTTCTACATCCTGATTACCAAGTGGATGGAACAGCAGAAAGTCTTCAACCAGCACAAGCAGATCCAGGCCGGTTTCTGGCGTGCGGGTTCGCTGAAAGAAGGCGTTACCAAGCTTGAGAAGAACGGCGCATGGCGCCAGCTGGTCGAAGATGGCCTTGCTGCAGAAGCGCAGCATACCCAGATGACCGACAGCCTCGAAGCGCATGACTGGATGCACGGTTCGCTGGCGCGTTCGGAAGCGGCGATCAATTCGAAGCTTGCCGGCGGCCTGCCATTCCTCGCATCGGTTGGTGCAACCGCACCGTTCGTCGGCCTGCTCGGCACGGTTATCGGTATCTACCGCGCGCTGATCAACATCGGTCTCGCCGGATCGGCCTCGATCGACAAGGTTGCCGGCCCGGTTGGCGAAGCCCTGATCATGACCGCCATCGGTCTGCTCGTGGCTGTGCCTGCGGTGCTTGCCTATAACTGGCTGCAGAGCCGCAACAAGCGGATCGGCGAACTGCTCGCGGGCTTCTCGACCGACCTGCTGGCCAACATCAACTCCAAGGGTGCCGTTCGTCCGGCCGTTATGACCAAGGCATCGACTCAGCAAGCTGGCGCAGCCGCCAAGCCTGCTGCCCGTCCGATCACCGCACCCAAGGCCTGATCGCGATTTTCGGGGCGGCTGGAACGGCCGCCCCGGACAATCTCCCAAGCGATCCAATGTATTTATTAGTCCAGGATAGGATTTAGCCATGGCAATTTCGGCAGGCGGCGGTGGCTTTGATACGCCGATGTCAGACATCAACACCACGCCGCTCGTCGACGTGATGCTGGTGCTCCTCATCATCTTCCTTATCGCGGTTCCGGTTGCGATCCAGACGATCGACAAGCTCCGGCTGCCGATCATGGTATCTGTCGAATCGAAAGATAAGGTGGAAAATCTCCTGCTGACCATCAGCACGACCGATTCCGCAGGTCGTAGCGCTGGCGAGCCAGGCTTCGAAGGCGCGTCGCGCAATGGCCAATGCCGGATCTATTTCAACAATACGACCCCGGTGACCTCGCAGGAACTGTACGACGATGCTTTCAAGCGGCTCGATGACATCGTGACCCGTGCCGGCGGCCCCGAAGTGATCATGCAGGATCCCGATCTGATCCCGCAGGTGCACATCCGCGGCGACGTGAATGCACCGTGGCAGTGCGTTGCAGGGACGATCTACAACGTGCAGGCAGCTGGCTATCCAACTGTTGGCTTCATTTCCAATCCGGTCGACCCCAACGGCTGACCGGTCCGATCGGGCTGGCAGCGGCCTGCCTGATCACGGAACCAACTTCGGGCCTGGCGATGCCGGGCTGAATATTCAGGAGTAAACCCACGATGGCAATTTCAGGCGGCAAGGACGACGGTTCGCCGATGATGGAAATGAACACGACGCCGCTGATCGACGTCATGCTCGTTTTGCTCATCATGTTCATCATCACCATCCCGGTAGCGACACATTCGGTCGATATCGATCTGCCGCAGCCAAGCGCTGAACCGCCGCCACTGGACCAGGTCGATCCGATCAAGAACAAGATCGTTCTCACTCAGACCGGTGAAATCCTGTGGAACGGCACTGCGATCAACGACAACGAACTGGTGCGCAACCTGCAGGAAACCATGGCGTTCCAGGTCGAGCCGGAACTGCAGTTCGAACCCGAGCCGCTGGCAAGCTACGAACTGTCGGCCAAGGTGCTGAATATCATCAAGGGCTCCGGCGTCACGAAGTTCGGCTTCGTCGGCAACGAGAAGTATCGCGAATTCGGAAAAGCCGGCGCCTGAGCGTACGCGGCAATCCCTGAACTCTCAAACGAAGGGGGCGGAGCAATCCGCCCCTTTTTTTGTTGGGTACCGCAGAGCATAGCCCTTTCCTCCTCCTCCCCTGGTTCCGGACGATCAGCTCCGAACGGAATGGCTCTTGCTGTTATGAGCTATATGTGTGATGATATATCATTGATAAACATCATTGGAGAGAGAACATGGCAGCTTCCTTCGTAGCCTCCGCTCCAGGCACCGCCCCTCAGCCGATGGGCGCGATGAACACCACGCCGCTGATAGACGTGATGCTCGTCCTGCTAATCATGTTCATCATCACCATTCCGGTCGCCACCCATTCGGTGGATCTCAACCTTCCGCGGGGCGATGTCGTCGCTCCGCTGTTCGCGGACAAGAACAAGGTCGTCATCGACGCGCAGGACCGTATCTACTGGAATGGCCAGACCGTTACCGAGACGGAGCTAGCGAGCCTGCTGAGGGATACGCTGCTGCTGGATGTCGAGCCGGAACTGCAGTTCGAACCCGATGCGATGGCCAGCTACCGGGTTTCCGCGCGGATGCTCAACACCATTAAAGCGAGCGGCGTTACCAAGTTCGGCTTCGTCGGCACCGAACGGTATCGCGAATTCGGCAAGTAATCCGCGCGGCGCCTCAGTCGCTGTCGCCCTCCCGAAACGGATCGGCACGCATTGCCACGCCCGCCAGGCTTTCTGCTTCCAGCAGCAGCTCGTCATCGACCGCACCCTGCGGCACGCTCTCACGCCCGATCATGACCATGACCGGCACCGCCATCGGGCTGACCCGGTCGAGACGCACATGCACCGTCTGCTCCTCGGCCCGGTCGAGCAACGCGCCCAGCCGGCCGATATCGGTCATTTTCGCGCGAGCATCGGCCCAGGCCGCATCCAGCAGGATATGGTCCGGTTCGTACTTGCGAAGCACGTCGTAGATCAGGTCGGTCGAGAAACTCACCTGCCTGCCGCTCTTGCGCTGCCCCGGCTGTTGCCGTTCGACCAGCCCGCCGATCACCGCCACCTCGCGGAATGCGCGCCGGAGCAGATGCGAACTTTCCACCCAGGCGGCGAATTCTTCGCCGAGAATATCCGAGGACAACAGCGGCACCGGATCGTCGATCCGCTTCAGCCCCCACACCGCCAGCGAATAATCATTGGCAACAAAGCCGCCGGGCTGCAGGCCCATATTCTCCATCCGCCGGGTGAGCAGCATCCCCAGCGACTGGTTCGCGTTCCACCCCTCGAAGGTGTAAAACACGCTGTATTCCCGGTTCGCATGCGGGAAGCTTTCAACCAGCAACTGGCCAGGTCCAGGCATGACGGAGCGGTAATCCTGCATCTCCAGCCATTCGCGGACATCATCCGGAAAGCGGCCCCATCCGGCCCGGTCATCCAGTATCTCGCGAACCCGGTCTGCCAGATGCGTCGTCAGCGGCATCCGCGCACCTCCATAGGATGGGATCATCGCCGATTTCTTCGAAGCCCGGACGATAACTTCGCCGTCCTTGATCCGCTCGACCTCCAGGCTGACCCCGGCAAAGGCAAAGGTATCGCCGGGAGACAGGCTCGCCGCAAAGCGTTCTTCCACCCGCCCGAGCGACCGTCCGTTGCGAAAGCGGACGTCGTACATTTGGCTGTCGATGATGATCCCGGCGTTGAGCCGGTGCCGAGCCGCCTGCTCGGGGTGGCTAAGGCGCCACACACCGCCGGGTTCGCGGGTGATCCGCTTGAACCGGTCGTAAGCGGTCAGCGAATAGCCGCCAGTCGCGACGAAATCGAGCACCCGCTGCCAGATCGTCTCGTCGATCCAGTTGTAGGTCGGGGCGGAGCGCACCTCGGCCAGCAATTCGGCTTCGTCAAAAGGTGCGGCGCAGGCGCAACCCATGATGTGCTGGGCCAGGACGTCGAGTCCGCCGGGCAGGAAATCCTCCCCGTCACGCTGGCCCTGATCGACCGCTTCCTTGGCTGCCGTCGCCTCGAGAAATTCGAACCGGTTGCCCGGCACCAGCACCGCACGGCTGGGCTGGTCGAGGCGGTGGTTGGCCCGGCCGATCCGCTGCAGCAGCCGGGAGGAGCCCTTGGGCGCGCCCATCTGCACCACCAGATCGACGTCGCCCCAATCGACCCCGAGATCGAGACTGGCGGTTGCCACCAGGGCGCGCAATTCGCCGCGCGCCATCGCGCCTTCGACCTTGCTCCGCGCCTCCCTGGACAGCGATCCGTGATGGATGCCGATCGGCAGCTTGTCCTCGTTCACGTCCCACAGGTGCTGGAAGATATATTCCGCCAGAAACCGGGTGTTGGTGAAGATCAGCGCGGTCTGGTTGACCCGGATAAGATCGTAGACCTGCGGGATCGCCCAGATCGCCGCGTGGCCGCCCCAGGGAACCCGCTCCTCTTCTGGCAAGAGTATCTCGATTTCCGGCGGCGCGCCTTCCTCGCCGATGACCAGTTCCACCGCGCCGACATCGCCCCACGGGGCCAGCCAGGCGCGGAATTCCTCCGGCCGGGCAAGGGTGGCCGACAGCGCTGCCCGCTGCACGCCAGGCGCGATGGCCTGCAACCGGCTGAGGCTCAGCGCCAGCAGGTCGCCGCGCTTGCCGGTCGCGAAGGCATGGACCTCGTCGATGACGATCCGTTTGAGGGTTTTGAACAAGTCGAAGCTGTCGGGATAGGACAGGAGCAGCGAAAGCGATTCGGGCGTCGTCAGCAGGATATGCGGGGGCCTGACGCGCTGGCGTTTCTTGCGATCGGAAGGGGTATCCCCGCTGCGGGTCTCGATGCGGACCGGCAGGCCCATCTGTTCGACAGGGATCACCAGATTGCGCTGCACATCATGCGCCAGCGCTTTCAGCGGCGAGACGTAGAGCGTGTGCAGCCCTTCCGGCGGGCACTCATCGCCAATCTGGCTGGGGCAGAAATCGGCCAGCGTCGGCAGGAATCCCGCCAGAGTCTTGCCAGCCCCCGTGTCGGCCACCAGCAAAGTGTGCTGCCCGGCCCGGCTGGCGGTAAACATATCCTGCTGATGGCTGCGGATGCGCCAGCCGCGCCGGGAGAACCAGTTTTCAATCTCCGGAGGGAAAATCGCCTGCATCACCGCTCAAGCGATGGGCGCAGGCCATCGGTTCCGCAAGGCCGGCATCAATGCGCTGCATTCTCGCCGCGTTCGAGACCCGACAAAGCGAGTTGTTCGTCGATCTGACCCATCAACCTTTCCAGCCCTGCCTCGGTCTCGCTCTCGGCCCGCGCAACCAACACATCCTGCGTGTTGGACGCGCGCAGTAGCCACCAGCCGTCGTCGTTGGTCACCCGAACCCCGTCGGTGCCGTCGACCACCGCGTCGGTGCGTGACAGGCGGTCCTTGACCTCCTCGACCGCGGCAAATTTCCGGCTTTCATCGACCTGAAAGCGCATTTCCGGGGTGTTGACCATCGCGGGCATCGCGCTGCGCAATTCAGTGACCGATTTTCCCAGCCGCGCCGACGCCGCAATCAGCCGGATCCCGGCATAGAGCGCGTCATCGTACCCGTAATAGGTATCGGCAAAAAACACATGTCCGCTCATTTCTCCGGCCAGCGGCGAATAAGTTTCCTTCATTTTGGATTTAATCAGGCTGTGGCCGGTCTTCCACATCAGCGGCTTTCCGCCATGCGCGGAAATGTGCTCGAACAGCGTCCGGGAGGCCTTCACATCCGCGATTACCGTAGCGCCGGGCATGCGCGCCAGGAGGTCCTCGGCATAGATCATCAGCAATTGATCGCCCCAGATGACCCGACCTTCGCCGTCAATCGCGCCGATCCGGTCGCCATCACCGTCGAATGCCACTCCGAAATGAAGCTTCTTCTCCGCGACCAGCGCACGCAGGTCCTCCAGATTGGCCTCCACAGTCGGGTCCGGATGATGATTGGGGAAATTGCCATCGACGTCAGTAAACAGGAGATGATGCTCGCCAGGCAGGCGCGCGGCGAGGGCCTCGAGTGCGGGTCCGGCGGCCCCATTGCCAGCGTCCCAGCCGATGCGGAGACCGTCAAGAACATCCGGCTCGAGGCCATCAAGGCCGAGCAGGAGGCGGTCGATATATTCTTCGAGGACCGGGCGGCTTTCCACCGATCCGGTGCCATCGTCCCAATCGCCCGCCGCGGCCATCTTGCCGATCGTAAGGATATCCTCCCCGAAAAACGGGCGTCCCTGAAATACCATCTTGAAGCCATTGTAATTGGCGGGATTGTGGCTGCCTGTTATCTGAATGCCGCCATCCACATCTTCGGCTGACGCCTCGGCATAATACAGCATCGGTGTAGCGCTCATCCCGATCGCCACGACATCGCAGCCGCTGGCGTTGATACCTTCGATCAGGGCGTGTTCCAGAATTGGCGAACTGACCCTGCCGTCATACCCCACGGCAATGCGCGATCCGCCGGCACGGCGCATCAGCGTGGCGAAGCTGCGGCCGATTGCCCGGGCATCGTCCGGCCCCAGCGTTTCGCCGATGATCCCGCGAATATCGTATTCCCTGAGGACTGTCGGATCGAAATTATAGCTCATGTCGGTTCCTCAAATGGAAGGGGGTATCTGGCCGATCAGCAGGTCGCGCGCGGCGTTTGCCTCGTGCACCTGCGCGTTCGTGCCGCCGCGGTCAGGATGGACCGACGCGACCAGACGCCGATGCGCGTCCAGCACTTCCTGGCGCGAAGCCTCAGCGGAAACCCCGAGTAGTTGGCGAGCATGGCGCAGCGCCTGCTGGTGGGTGCTGGTCCTGGCCGAGAGGAATTCCCACGGCCATTTGCCCAACGCCAGCTTGCAACCGAGCGCGATCACAGCTGCAATCACCAGCAACCGTATCATGCTGCTGCTGCCTTCGGGCCGGACGGGCCGGATGGACGCGCATCGCCGGAAACTGGTCCAGCCTGCGGCAGATTGAGCCCGGAGAGCAACGCCCGCATTTCCTGACGCGCAACCACGTGGCTGGTGCCCAGTTCGCCCAGGTGCCCCTTGTCCAGCAGCGTCAGCCCCGAAGGGAAAAGTTCACGGTAGATCACGCGTTCGGACAATCCCTTGGCAACCCGGAAACCGGCTCGTTTGGATAACTCCTTCAGCGCCTTTTCGATCCGAAGCTTGTTGCGTGCCTCGACATGCCCGGTGCGGTTGCGAACCACCACCCAGTCGATTTCCTGGCGGCGCGACAGGGCGCGGGTCTTGCGGGCATCCCAGATCAGTTCGGCATAGAAGCTGAGGCGGCGAACCTTGAAGGTCTCGGCATCGACCTGTCCGATAAGGTCGAAATCGACGAAACTGTCGTTCAGCGGCGTCACCAGCGTATCCGCCTCCGTCGCGGCATGGCGGGCGAAGGGATCGTCCCGGCCCGGCGTGTCGACAATCAGGAAATCCGCGCCCTCGCCCAACCGGCGCGCCGCTTCCTCGAATTCCTCCACGCTGGAGCCAGTGAAGGTTTCGACTTTCGCGCCGGGCAGGGTGATCCCCCGGCGAACCTCGGTCTCGCCGCGGTTTTCGAAATAGCGGGCAAACGTGCGCTGGCGCGGGTCGAGATCGATCGCGGCTACCTTCGCGCCGCGATAGGCCAGGGCAACCGCGACGTGGACGGCGGTTGTGGATTTTCCGGTTCCGCCCTTCTCGTTCGCGAAGGTAATCCGGTGTGGAGCTTTATCGGGCACGGAGCTGGCTGATCCTTCAGGGTATGGCCGGACATTTGCCGGTGTTTCGAATGCGTTCGATGGACGTTGTTTTTGCCCCCTGCGAAAGGCTAGTGGGCAAGGTCAGTTCTTTTATCGGAGGGGTCCGCCCCGTGCAAACCATCACCCGTCTGGATATGTTGAGAAATAATGTCGCTTGGTTACGCCGCGATGGCGCTACACTGGCGTTGGTGCCGACCATGGGCGCGCTCCATGAAGGGCACCTGACGCTGGTGCGCGAAGCCCGGAGGCGGGCGGACCATGTTTGCGTGTCGATATTCGTCAACCCCATGCAGTTCGGCCCGAACGAGGATCTGGACGCCTACCCGCGCCAGCTCGAGGCGGATTCGGCGCTGCTGGAAGCTGAGGGAGTGGAACTGCTGTGGGCACCGTCGGTGGAGGAAATGTATCCGGGCGGCTTCGCGACCAGCATTTCCGTCGCCGGTGTGACGGAGAATTTCTGCGGTGCCGACCGTCCCGGCCATTTCGACGGCGTGGCGACGGTAGTGTGCAAACTGTTCAACCAGGTCCGCCCCGATATCGCCTGCTTCGGGGAAAAGGACTGGCAGCAACTGGCGACCATTCGCCGCATGGCCCGCGACCTCGACCTGCCCGCGCCCATGGCGGGCAGCATCGTCGGCATTCCGACCGTGCGCGAAGCGGACGGCCTCGCGATGAGCAGCCGCAACCGCTACCTAACGCCGGAAGACCGCGCCGCTGCCGCCGCCCTGCCGCGCGCCATGCGGGACGCGATCGGGAGGATCGAAGCGGGTGAATCCGTCTCCGCCACCCTCACTGCGCTGAAGGACCGGCTGACAGAGGCAGGCTTCACCTCGGTCGATTATGCCGATCTCGCCGATGCCGACAGCCTGCGGCCGCTGACAGCCCTCGCCGCAACCCCCGCCCGCCTGCTGGTCGCCGCCCGCATCGGCGGAACGCGGCTGATCGACAACATGGCCGTAGGCGCAGCGACGGTATAGCTCAGCAGAACGATGCCAAGCTGCACGGCGCGGCGAGTGGTCAGACTGGCTGCGAGCGGGCCAGATATTCGTCCTTCAGCTTGCGCTTGTACAGCTTGCCGTTCGCCTCACGCGGGAGTTCGGGGCGGAAATCGAACAGGCGCGGCAGTTTGAGGCGGGCGAGTTCGCCGGACAGATACTCGCGCAATTCGGCTGCGAGCGCGTCGCCCGCTTCGGCCATGTCGACCGGTTGGACCACCGCCACCACGCATTCGCCCATCTCCGCATCGGGCGCGCCGATGACAGCGGCGTCCATTACCTTGGGATGGCCGACAAGCAGATTCTCGATCTCCTGCGGGTAGATATTGACCCCGCCCGAGATGATCATGTTGCTGCGGCGGTCGGTCAGATAGAGGAAGCCGTCTTCGTCGAGCCGCCCGATGTCGCCCAGGGTGGTCCAGCCCCGGGCATGGGTCACTTCGGCGGTTTTCGCGTCGTCCTTGTGATAGGCGAAGGGGTGCGGACTTTCGAAGTAGATCACGCCTTCCTGCCCCACGGGGACCTCGCGGCCGGAACCGTCGCAGACATGGACCGTGCCAAGGATTGCGCGCCCGACCGAGCCGGGATGGGCCAGCCAGTCCTCGGAACCGACCATGGTCATCCCGTTGCCTTCGCTGCCGGCGTAATATTCCCAGATAACCGGCCCCCACCAGTCGATCATCGCCTGCTTCACCGGTACCGGACAGGGCGCGGCGGCGTGGATTGCGTGCTGGTGCGAGGACAAGTCGTACCGGCTGCGCACGTCTTGGGGCAATTTGAGCAGGCGGACGAAATGCGTCGGCACCCACTGGCTTTCGGTGATGCGGTATTTCTCGATCGCGGCCAGAGCGCCTTCGGGATCGAATTTCTCCATCACCACCACCGTCCCGCCAAGGCGGTGGACCGTGGTGCTCCAGGCCAGCGGGGCGGCGTGATACAGCGGTGCGGGGGAGAGATACCGGCTGCTGCCGTCGGCAGGGAAGTGGAACACGTGCACCGCCAGCATCATCAGCGGAGTTCCGGCCTGCACCGAGGGGTCGGACGGCGGCGCGGGGACGATGCCCTTGGGCCGGCCGGTGGTGCCCGAACTATAAAGCATCAGGCGCCCGGCGGACTGATCGGCAATCGGTGTGGCCGGGCATGCGGATAACGCGGCTTCCGCAGAATTTTCGCCGTCCCCGCCGTAGGCCAGCACTGGCAGATCAAGACCCGCCGCCTGCATCTGTTCCACGAGGCCGCCGAACAACTTTGTGGTCAGCAGCAGCCGCGCGTCGCTGTCTCCGAGAATATAAGAGATTTCCGTTGCGGTAAGATGGGTGGATATCGGCACCAGGATGATGCCCGACCTTTGTGCCGCCCAGTAAACCTCGTAATAGCGGGGCGAATTTTCCATCAGCACGGCTATGGCATCCCCCGCTGTCAGCCCGCGGGCACGCAGCAGCTGCGCAATGCGGTTGGCGGCGTCGTCCATTTCGCCATAGGTGATCGTCTCGCCGCTGCCCGCCATGATCACCGCCGGGTGATCGGGCCGCGTCTGCGCGTGCTGTATCGGATGCATGGTGTTCCTCTTCCGCTGGCAGATTAGCCGGACTGCCGAGCACAACAAGGGAAAACGGAACGGCGAGCGGTGCTCAGTCCGGACTTTTCACCGGGTAAAGAAAAAGGCGGCAGGATCGCTCCTGCCGCCTCGTTCAAGACACCCTCTCCGATGTCAAAATGTATGTCAGCCCTGCCAATTAATCGGCGCGGATTATTCGGGGCCGCCCTGACCACCCTCGTCCATCACCAGCGCGAAAGCCTGCTGCGCTTCGGATTCGACCATGTAGGGGATGGGATTTACCGCTTCGCCGTCCATCCGCACTTCGTAATGCAGGTGAGGGCCGGTCGAACGTCCGGTCGAACCGACATAACCGATGATTTCACCCTTGTTCACGCGCTGTCCGGCGGCAACCGCCAGGCGCGACAAATGCGCATACCGCGTTTCCAGGGCCGCACCGTGCTGGAGCGAGATATACAGGCCGTAGCTGTTGAAATGGTCGGCACGCGACACGACCCCGTCGGCGGTGGCATAGACCGGCGTCCCCGTCGGGGCGGCGAGATCGACACCCTTGTGTGCTCGGCGACCGCCAATCACGGGATGGGTGCGCATTCCATAATCGCTGGTCAGTCTGGCGGCAGCAAGCGGCATGATCGAAGGGATCGCGATGGTGGCGGTGGGAGCGGGAGAGATCGTGCCAGCTCCGTCGACGGACGGCCAGCTGGCGAAAAGATTGCGGAATTGTTCATCACCGCCGCCCATCGGGGAAGTTCGGGCATCGCGCGCTGCGGCGGTTATGTCGGCTGAGGCTGCGCTGGAATTGGCGAGAGCGGGATGGGCACCCATAGTCAGAAAACCGAAGAGTATTGCAGCCGCTGCAAACATCCGGCTTTGCTTGAAATTAGCTATCACAGACCCGTCCTTTTCTGCGATGCCTTGAATCACCGCCGAGACCCCGTTTCCTGTCCGGCCCGCGAATTGCAGCCCGCCATGAAACTTTTTTGAAACGATACGGAACAATCCGGCGCTTCGTTGATTATTGGGTTATCCGTGAATTCCTTTACGGCGCAATAGTGCTGTAGAAGTCTAGCGACAGACCGGCTGCAAGACGCGCCGAGTCGTTGAATGGCGGCTTCAAACCCCCTTTGAAATGCTCTGCGATCAAGGATTTCCACCGATTCTGGGGGATCGCTCCGGTTGCCTGGCACAAGGCGGTGAAGTGTTTTGTCCCGAACCGCACATGCCGGATCTCGTCGTCAAGTATGCGACTCAGGATTTTCGCGCCATGTGCGTCACCTTGCGATTGGACGCGCTTCAGGGTCGCCGGGGTGACGTCCAGACCGCGCGCTTCGAGCACCATCGGCACCACCGCCAGCCGGGCCAAGACGTCATGGCTGGTGCGCGCCGCCGCTTCCCACAGCCCGCCATGCGCGGGCAGCGCACCGTAATGACTGCCCAAGCTGCGGAGTTTGCGGTCGAGCAGAACGAAATGCATCGCTTCGTCCGCGGCTACCGAGAGAAAGTCCGAGGTAAATTCCCGCGGCATTCCGCCGCCGAACCGGCCCACCATATCCAGCGCCAGATCGATTGCCACGAACTCGATATGCGCCAGCGCGTGCCACAGGGCGATTCGCCCATGGTCCGATCCGCCCCCGCGGCGGGGCATCATCGATGGCGGGAGCAGTGCGGGCCTGTCAGGCCATGACGGCTGGTCCGGCATGGCGACATCGAAGCCGAACTCCAGTTGCCCCCGCCGCCATGCACGCACGGCCCTGCGGGTCGCCTTGACCTTTTCGCGCGGGTCTGCCGTCAACAAAGCGGCGCGAACCGCGGAGGCAACACTCGTAGGGTTCATTCCCCGCTCAAAGCGCCTTGGCAGCTGCCAGCACTTCTTCCGCGTGGCCCTTGACCTTCACCTTGTGCCAGACCTGCGCAGCCTTACCCGCAGGATCGACCATCACTGTCGTGCGGACCATCCCAATGTAGGTCTTTCCGTACATCTGCTTTTCTGCCCAGATGCCCAGCGCATCGGACAGCCCGCCCGTCTCCGCATCGCTCGCCAGCGGTACGGTCAACCCGTGTTTGGCGATGAAATTGAGGTGCTTCTTCGGCGAATCCTTGCTGATGCCGAGGATCGCGGTGTTCGCCGCTGCGAATTGGTCCTTCAGCGCGGAAAAATCCTTCGCTTCGCTGGTGCAGCCCGGCGTGTTGTCCTTGGGATAGAAGAACAGCACCACATTCTGCCCCGCGAAGTCGGATATCCGCACCGAGCCTCCGTCGGGGGTTTCCAGCGCAATGTCGGGAATGGCTTCGCCGGGCTCGATTGTCGTTCCGGCCATTGTATCGCCCATCAGTCAGTCTCCAGATCGGTTTCGAGAATCGCTTTCCAGCTTCGTGCGACGCTTTGCCGCGCCCGGCTGAAGTCATGCAACAGGCTTGTGCCGCTGCTGCATCCGCAGGCCTGCGCCAGCACGGCGAAGGCTGCGGGGGCCGGGAGCTGCAGATCGGGGGCGAGCAGCCGCGCCGCGACCAGCATCCGGATCATCAGGTCGTGCGCGGGTCCGAGTTCTTCGGGCAGAAATCCTTCGGCCACTAGCGCGGAAATCGCCGTCCCCAGGTCGGGATGGAACGCGGTCCTCTCGCGCAATTGCAGATAGTGGACGAGGAATTCCAGATCGACCAGCGCGCCGCGCAGCAGTTTGGCGTCGAGCTGCCCCTTGGGGGATTTGTGCGCCGCCATTTCGCTGCGCATATCCAGCAGGCTGAGCCGCAGCTGCGCCGGATCCCGCGGCGTGTGGAGCACGTCCGAAACCAGCGCTTCGAGTTCCTGGCGTGCGGCGGGCGATCCGCACAGCACCCGCGCGCGGGTGAGCGCCATGTGTTCCCAGGTCCACGCACTTTCTCGCTGGTAGCGGGCGAAGCTGTCGAAACTCACCGCCAACGGCCCCTGAGCGCCCTGCGGCCGCAGGCGGGTGTCCACTTCATACAGCGCGCCTTCGGCGGTCGGCACGCTCAGCGCCGCGCTGACCCTGGTGGCGAGCCGGTTGAAATAAAGGGTTGTCCCAAGCGGCCGGCAATTGGCCCTATCGCCGCACTCCGATTCGCCTTCATGCGTGCCGCTGAACAGGTAGATGATGTCGAGATCGGAGGCGTGGGTCATCACTCCCCCGCCCAGCCGGCCCAGCCCGAGCACCACCAGCTCGCTGTTCGCCACGGTCCCGTGCGCCTGCGCGAAGGCGGTGCTTGCCGCCTCCACCGCAACTTCGATCGCCGCTTCCGCCACGCGCGACAGCGCCGCGCCGATGGCCAGCGGATCATGTGCAGCGGCGATCAACTGGACCCCCAATGCGAACCGCTTTTCCCCGGTGACGATGCGGATGCGGTCCAATTGCTGTTCGTAATCGGCAAATTGGGCCTCCGACGGCCTCATCGCCCGGGCCAGCTCCGCAACGTTGCCCGGCAGGTCCAGCGCGCTGCGGTCGATCAGTGTGTCGAGCAATTCCGGACGCCGCCCGAGTTTGCCCGCCAGCGGCGGCGCGAGAGTCAGGATCTTGACCAGCTGGTCGAACAAAGCGGGCCGCGCTTCAAGCAGGCGGAACAGATTGATCGCACTGGAAGCCCCCGACAGCAGCGCTTCCCAGCGCAGGATCGCGCCGTCCGGGTCCGGCGCCTGACCCAGCGCCTCGATCAGGTCGGGCAGGATTGCCTCGAAGGCCGCGCAGGCAGCCGGGCTGCGCAGGGTACGGAACCGGCCGTCGGTCCAGCCGCGAATGCGCTCCAACAGCGCCTCCGGATCTGCGAAATCGAACCGGGCAATCAAATCTGGCAGTCCGCCGGAGGAGGTCTGCGAACCGGGTACCGATCGGTTTTCGGCATCGATCAGCCGATCGAAGCGCGTGCCCACCGCCTCGGTCAGTTCGCGCACTTCAGCGACCAGCGCCGCGCCGTCCGCAAACCCTTCCAGCCGCGCGACATTGTCGAGCGCGGTGCCGGACGGCAGCGCATGGGTCTGCTGGTCGTCCACCATCTGCAACCGGTGTTCGAGCGTACGCAGCCGGTCATAAGCCGCCCCGAGGACCGCGGCATCTTCGGCCGAGATATGCCCCGCCGCCGCCAGCGCATCCAGCGCCGGACGGGTACTTCGCTGGCGCAGCGAGGGATCGCGCCCGCCGTGGATCAGCTGGTGTGTCTGAGCGAAGAATTCGACCTCGCGGATGCCGCCCCGCCCGTGCTTCAGATTGAAGCCCGGTCCGGGAATTTTCGGGCCGCGGTAATTGTCCCTGATCCGCGCGGTCAGGCGGCCGATCTCCTCGATGGCCCCAAAATCGAGGCTGCGGCGCCACACGAACGGCCGGATCGCTGCCAGGAACCCGCGGCCTGCCTCGACATCGCCGCTGCAGGCGCGCGCGCGGATATAGGCGGCGCGTTCCCATGTCAGCGCGGAGGATTCGTAATGCGTCAGCGCAGCGTCCAGCGAAATCGCCAGCGGACTGACTTCCGAGGCGGGGCGCAGGCGCAAATCGACCCGGAAGACATAACCCTCCGCGGTGTTCTCCGACAATATCTGCACAATATCGCGGGCATAACGCTGCGCCGCTTCGCCCGGTTCGTCCCGCTCGCGGCGCGGCAAAGTGTCGGGATCGAACAGCAGGATGGGATCGATGTCGGAACTGTAATTGAGTTCCTGCGCGCCGTGCTTGCCCAGAGCCAGGGCTATCATTCCGGTCGGCTTTGCCGCCAGGTGGGCGTCCGGCACCCGCCGCGCGATAGCGGCACGGATCGCGGCGTCCAGCGCCCGGTCCGCAAGGTCCGACAATTCCTGCATCACCCGGCCGACCGGGAAAGCTCCCGCCAGATCGCCGATTGCCAGCGCCGCTGCATAGGCCAGCCGTTCGCGCCGCAGCGCCGTGCGGACATCGGCAATATCCGCGCCCGCTACCCGCGCATGGGCGAGCGCCTCCTCCGCGCGGCCGGCCTCGAGCATTTCGGCAAGTTCGGGCATTCGTTCCAGCGCGCGCGCCAGAAACGGCGCCTGCGCGCGGGCCCGGCTCAGGGCGCTGTCCCAATCGGCTGTCATCCCGGCTGTCTGCCCGTCCTTCATGGCCGGTGCAAGGATGCTGGATCCGGATGCCCCTTGCCGTTGCCCGCCAGCTTTGCAACAAAGGCAATCTGGCTATCTGCAAACGGGGAAAATACCCCGAAAGGGACCGAACGATGCTGCATACATTGACCAAAACTGCGCTGGCGCTGGCGTTGGTGTCGGCGCTGGCGGGGTGCAACACTGTCAGCAGCACAGAACCTGAAATCGCCGAGGTCGCCGCGGGCGATATTTCGATCGAGACGATGAAGGATGTGACCCGCACTCTGTCCTCGGACGAATTCGAAGGGCGGATGCCCGGCACCAGGGGCGAGGAACTGACCGTCGCACTGCTGATCGAGAAATTCGCCGACGCCGGGCTGCAGCCGGGCAACAAGGGATCATGGGTACAGGAAGTGCCGCTGGTGGAGATTACCGGCAAGGAATTCGCTTCGCTTACCGTGTCGGGCAACGGCACCGAAATGTCCTTCGCGCCGTCAAAGGACTGGGTTGGCGTGACCTACCGCGAGGACGCCGAAACCACGCTGGAGGACAGCGAGCTGGTGTTCGTCGGCTACGGCATCAACGCCCCGGAGAAGGGCTGGAACGATTATGCCGGGATCGACATGACCGGCAAGACCGCGGTCATCCTGGTCAACGATCCGGATTACGAAACAGAAGGGCTGGAAGGCGATTTCAATGGCCGCGCCATGACCTATTACGGGCGCTGGACCTACAAATACGAAGAAGCCGCCAAGCAGGGCGCGGCCGGCGCAATCATCGTGCATGACGAGTTTCCCGCCGCCTATGGCTGGAACGTGGTGGAGAGCAGCTGGACCGGGCCGCAGGCCTATCCCCGGCGCGGCGAGAATGCCCCCGCGCTCACCGCCATGAACGGCTGGGTGCAGAAGCCGGTGGCCGAGAAAATCCTGGCGGCGGCGGGCAAGGACCTCGGCGAATTGTCCAACGCGGCGAAGCAGAAGGGCTTCACCGCGGTTCCGCTCGGCCTCGAGGTTTCGACGAGTTTCAAGAACGACATTCGCCGGTTTTCTTCCAAGAACGTGATCGGGCAATTGCCGGGCGCCGAGCGGCCGGACGAATATGTCCTCTACACCGCACATTGGGATCATCTCGGTCACTGCACGCCGGACGAAACCGGCGATGACATCTGCAACGGGGCAATCGACAACGCCACCGGTACCGCCGCGCTGGTCGCACTGGCGGAAGCCCAGGCAAAGGCGGGCCCGGCGGAACGGTCGCTGGTGTTCCTGGCGGTGACGGCGGAGGAATCGGGGCTGCTCGGTTCCGACTATTACGCCGCCAATCCGGTTTTTCCGCTCAGCCAGACGGTCGGCGGGGTCAATATGGACGCGTTGTCGATGGCCGGACCGGCGAAGGACATCGTGGTGATCGGCCCGGGCAAATCGCAGCTCGACGCCTTCCTTGAAAAGGCCCTGACCGACGAAGGCCGCGTTGCCGTGCCGGAAACCACTCCGGAAAAGGGCTATTACTACCGGTCCGACCATTTCGGCTTCGCCAAGCGCGGACTGCCGATGCTGTATGTGAAGGGCGGCGGCGATCTGGTGAACGGCGGACCGGCGGCAGGCGCCGCCTATGAAGACGCCTACCGCGCCAACGCCTATCACGGGCCAAACGACGAATTCGACGAAAACTGGGACTGGACCGGCGTGGAGCAGGATCTGCAGGTCTATTACCGGCTCGGCCGGATGCTGGCGATGACGGATGCATGGCCGAACTGGGTGGAAGGCGACGAATTCCGCGCCATTCGTGACGAAAGCTGCGAACCGGAAGGTGGTTGTTGAGCCAAGCACTGCAGCCATGACCTACCGAATGCCGCCCGAATGGGCGCCGCAGGATTTGCTGTGGATCGGCTTTCCCCACGAGGCGGAAGAATGGCCGGGTTATCTGGCGCGGGCGCAGCAACAGATCGCCGGTTTCGCCAACGCGGTCGCGGACAGCGGGCAGGAAGTACGTCTGCTGGTGCGGGATGCAGCGAACGAAGCGCGGGCGCGGGAACTCGTCAGCGCAGCAGTGACGCTGGAGCGGCGCATTTACGGCGACATCTGGCTGCGCGATACTGGGCCGTTGGTGGTTGCGGACGGCGGCGCGCGCAAGGCGAAGCGCTTCGGCTTCAACGGCTGGGGCGGCAAATACCGGATGCCAGGGGACCAGACCATCGGGGCGCAGCTGGCGGCAGATGCGGGCCTGCCGCTGGAAAGCTCCGACTGGATTCTGGAAGGCGGCGCGGTGGACGGCGACGGCACCGGACTGGCGGTGACAACCGAGCAATGCCTGCTCAACCCCAACCGCAATCCCGGCCTGACCCGCGAGGATATCGAGCAGCGCCTGGCCCGCGATCTCGGCTTCGAGCGGGTGCTGTGGCTGGGCGAAGGACTGATCAATGACCATACCGACGGCCATGTCGATAACCTTGCGCGCTTCGTGGCGCCCGGCGTGCTGATCCTGCCGCGAGCCACCGGGGCGGACGATCCCAACGCCGCAATCTACGCCGATGCCAAGTCGCGGGCGCAGACCTTTGGGGTGACCGTCAAGGAAATCCCTTCACCGGGCAGGATTGAGCGGGACGGACGGATCGAACCGGCAAGCTACGCCAATTTCGCGGTCACCACTCATCTGGTGGTGGTCCCGACCTTCGGCTCACCGCATGATACGGACGGCGTCGCGGCAATCGCGGACCTGTTCCCCGACCGCGCCACCATCGGCCTGCCCGCCGACGCGGTGCTGGCCGGCGGCGGAGGCTTCCACTGCGCGAGCCAGCAGCTGCCGGTGGGAGTGTGGTAGCGCCGATCCTCCGAAATCTTACTAGACTTGTTTATCCTGAGGGGTGTCATTCCGCACTTCCCGCGCGTTTGCTCGGCGCGTTCGAAGCTTGATCGGCGGCGGCACGTAAAGTGGATCGTGCACGAAGGGCAACGCCGCCCCTTCGCGTAAACAGTCAAGCACAGCCGAAAAATCGGTCTGGCAACGAAAGCCGAGGTCCCGCTCGATAGCGCCGGGGTCATAGACCCGGCCGATATGCGGCGGCAACGACCATCCGCGCGCTGCATAAAGTGATGCAGCCTCCGGGAAAAGTTCTGCAATTACCGACTGTGCATCTGCCTTGAGCGCCGCGACCGTCTCGCGCGTGAACGGGGGCGGCGCGGAAACGATATACAGGCCGAATCCGATCTGCGGTGCCTTTTCAAGGGCAACGATATGCGCCCGCGCACAGTCCTCTACTGTCAGGCGGCGGTGGAGAAACTCGTTGGCCTTAAGATTGTCGCCGGACAGCTGCTCATGCATGTCTTTCCCCGGAAAGAAGCGCGCTGTGCGAAGAATTACTACCGGCAAGGCGTGGTCAGCATGGGTGAGGCGGCAAAGCTCCTCGGCTGCCCGCTTCGTTACGCCATATATATTACGCGGCACGAGAGGACCGCTTGTTTCGTCAAGCCACACAGCCGAGTCATGGACATCGTCGCGGATCGCCTGGGTGATCATCAGCGAGGTTGTCGAGGTGAATACAAAGCTTGAAATTTCATGCGCCACAGCCGCCTCGAGGAGATTGAGCGTGCCGGTGATATTGGCATCGACAAAGGCCTGCCGCGGAAAGCGGACCATGTCGGGCTGGTGCAATGCTCCGGCATGGATGATGCCGCCGAAATCATGCTCGGCAAAGAGGCGGTCCACCAATGCGCGATCAGCAACGCTTCCGACGAAATCGGTGGCGGCTCCCGGAACAATATCGAGTCCAAAGGGCTCATGTCCGGCTTTACGCAGCATCGGAGCAAGAAACCGTCCAAGCCATCCTGAAGATCCGGTGAGAAGGACGCGCATGGCCAGTCTGGTAGCACCGCAATGATTTCAAAGACAAGGTGTCCGGGAGCGAGCCAGCGGCCAATGACCGGCTCACCCCGCCTCGGCGGACAAAGCCTCCCCGATTGCATGGCTCGCGCGCAAACCGATACAACCCGCGCTGGCCGTCGGTGGAGCCGAATGCCCGCTTTAACGCTTCGTTAGCGGTTATGGCCGACAAGTGATCCCATGGCACAGGCACTTGCATTTGCGCGCAGCGTGGAGGTCTCCTCGGTGGAGACGCTTCGCAAGGTGATCGTGACCGGCTGCGCCGCCGCGCTGATCATGGCCGGGCCGTTTTTTCCTGCGCTGAGCTTTCTGAACTAGACCAGCTTCGCCAGCGCGCCGACTGCGGCCGCGCCCAGCACCAATCCTGCAAAACTTCGCCATAGCGCAGCGCTGACCTTGCCGAAGGCGAGGCCGCCCAGCGCGTTGCCGATCAGGATCGCGGGGAACAGGATCGCGGCCAGCACCGCGTCTTTCATCTCCATCAACCCCAGCGCCAGCGCGGCCAGCGATCCTGCGATCGAGGTTGCCAGAAAGATCGCCATCATCGATGCGCGGGCGGTTTGCGGGGCGATCGCGCGGCGCAGGTAATAGGGGATCACCGGCGGCCCGGGCATCCCGGCAAATCCCGTCAGCACCCCTGCAGCCACCCCCGTACCGCCGGTTTCCAGGGCGTGCGGGCGGAAAGTCTCCGCGCGTTTGGGCAGCAGCACGATCACGAAAGCAGCGATTGCCACCATCGCAATCAGGAACCGCGCCAGCGCCGGATCAGTGACCGACAAGGCCCATAGCCCCAGCGGTGTGGCCAGCATCGCCAGCGCCGCAATCGGTTTCGCCGAAGCCTCGCTATGCCCAATCACCTTGCGCAGGCCCACGAGCCCGATCAGCAGTGCGAGAAGATTGCTGGTCACCACCGCCGATTGCGGCGAAATGACCAGCCCGAGGATCGGCACCAGCAGGATTGCCATGCCGAAGCCCGACAACCCGCGCACGAAGGCAGAACCGAGCGCTGCTGCCACCACCAGCGCGATCTGTTCCGGGGAAAGCCCCGCGATCAAGCGGTTCGCAAATCCGGCGCGGTTGCTTCGGCCTTCAGCATTGCAATGGCCTCGTCCAGCGGGAGGAATTTCTGCTGTTGTTCACCCAGCGTGCGGATTGCCACGGTGCCTTCCTCCGCCTCGCGGTTGCCGACTACCAGCAGATGCGGAACCTTCTTCACCGAATGGTCGCGCACCTTGTAATTGATCTTCTCGTTGCGCGTGTCGAGTTCGGCGCGGAGGCCCGCTGCCTGCAATCGGGCGAGCACGGTCAGCGCGTAATCGTCGGTGTCGGAGACGATCGTGGCGACCACCGCCTGCACCGGGGCGAGCCACAGCGGCAATTTGCCGGCATAGTTCTCGATCAGAATGCCGATGAAGCGTTCGTAGGAACCGAAGATCGCGCGGTGCAGCATCACCGGACGGTGTTTCTCGCCATCTTCGCCGATATAATGCGCGTCCAGCCGTTCGGGCAACACACGGTCGGACTGGATCGTGCCGACCTGCCACGTCCGGCCGATCGCGTCGGTCAGATGCCATTCCAATTTGGGCGCATAGAACGCGCCTTCGCCGGGCAGTTCCTCCCAGCCGAATTCCTCCGTCGCCATGCCCGCTTCGATCACCGCATTGCGCAGTTCGCCCTCCGCCTTGTCCCAATCGGCGTCGCTGCCGAAACGTTCATCGGGGCGCGTGGCCAGCTTGACCGCGAATTTTTCAAAGCCGAGATCCTTGTAAACCCGGCTGGCGAGCTGACAGAACTGGCGCACTTCGGCGATCACCTGTTCTTCGGTGCAGAAGATATGCGCATCGTCCTGCGTGAACTGGCGCACCCGCATCAATCCGTGCAGCGCGCCATGCGGTTCGTTGCGGTGGCAACAGCCATTTTCATAGAGGCGCAGTGGCAGGTCGCGGTACGACTTCATGCCTTGGCGGAAGATCAGGACATGCGCCGGGCAATTCATCGGCTTGAGCGCCATCCACTCGGCGTCATCCGAGATGATCGGGCCGTCATCCTCGACATTCGGCACCTCGTCGGGGATCACGAACATATTCTCGCGATATTTGCCCCAATGGCCCGATTGTTCCCACTGGCGCGCGTCCATCACCTGCGGCGTCTTGACTTCGCGGTAGCCCGCGCCATCGATTGCACGGCGCATATAGGCCTCGAGCTCGCGCCAGATCATATAGCCCTTGGGGTGCCAGAACACCGATCCATGCGCTTCGGCCTGAAGGTGGAAGAGGTCCATCTCCTGCCCCAGCTTGCGGTGGTCGCGCTTCGCGGCCTCCTCCAGCCGGACGAGATGTTCGCCGAGCTGCTTTTTGTTGAGCCAGCCGGTGCCGTAAATGCGGCTGAGCTGGGCGTTCTTCT
>NZ_JAXMJI010000119.1:0-3805 GCF_034376665.1 Allopontixanthobacter sp.
CATGAAATCAATAATCCCCTGGGGGGCATTCTGGTATACAGCTACCTGCTGGAGGACCTGGAGGCGGCAATGACCCGAATTGTCGAAGTCTGTCAGGAACGTGTTTCGGCGTTGGGCAAAAGCTAGGGTGCCCCTCCACCAGCTGCGCTGGTCCCCCTCCCCGTACCGGGGAGGATCACAGGCGGCGCATCTGCTCGGCGGTTTTTGGGTGTGTACTGGAGGAAATCAAATCGGGTCGGTGAGCTAATATCCGCTAGAGGTGCGCTTATGAAAAAAGCGGTCATTTCGGACACGACAACATTGCGGACATTGCCAAAGTAAGTCAGCTTCGAATTATGAGAAGCCCAATTCGCCCAAGCCGCGGTATAAGAATTTTGATCTATGCGGCGCTGCTTTCAAGCTGTTCAGGCCAAGCAACAGATTGTGAGTCATTCGTTGTCGAGAATGTCTGGTTTGCGGAATTAAAAGAGCGGTTTCCAACAAAGATTGGCACGAACCTGGAGGCCAGAAACTGGATCGATAGCAGCCGGTTCAATACTAGCTGCCTCTATCGAGAACGCCCTGAATTCGAAAACGGAATGGACTATTTTGAAACGCGCGAAGCTCTGGATGGTAAGAAGGTTTTTCTTTTTAACCCCGTTGGAGTGACCGATACGCTCATTGGTTTCGTCGGCGACCAAGGCGATGCTCATGTGCTCGTTGTCGGAATGCTGTGAATGTCCGCTCCCCACAACAATTCAGGCATTCCCAACTCTTCTAGCCAACCCCAATTGCAGACATTCCGTCAATCCTGACACGCTCGGTCGAATTCCACGCCAAACATCGTGCAAATTTCACAACAACCGCATTTGCCCGCCCACTTCCGGTTTGCGGAACTGCGAGCAGTCCAGTTCGAACTTTACCTCCCCAATCCCGGCGCGTTTGCAGGCGAGGTTGAAGCGGGCGCGGAAGAGGTCGGGCCAGACGCCGGTGGGGCGCATTCGGGTGAAGAAGGTGGGATCGTTGTCCTTGCCGCTGCGGATCTGGCGGACGATGCTCATCACCTTGCCCGCGCGGTCGGGGTAGTGAACGGACAGCCATTCGCGCAGCAGCGGTGCGACCTCGTGCGGCAGGCGCAGGGGGATCCAGCTGGCCGAGCCGATGCCGAGCGCGCCCGCCTGCGCGATCAGGCCTTCCATGAATTCGTCGGTGATCGCCGGAATGACCGGGGCGATGGAAATATGCGCAGGGACTTCGGCCCGAACCAGCTCGCCGAGCGCCGCCAGCCGTTTCGCGGGCGAGGACGCGCGCGGTTCCAGCAGGCCGGACAGTTTCGCGTCGAGGCTGGTGACCGAAATCGCCACCGCCACAAGCCTGCGCCGCGCCATTTCCGCCAGCAGGTCGATATCGCGCAGCACGCGGGCTGACTTGGTGGTGATGGTCACCGGATGGCGCGCCTCCAGGCACACTTCGAGCACCGCGCGGGTTATCCGGTAGCGGGCCTCTATTGGTTGATAGGGATCGGTGTTGGTCCCCATCGCGATCGGCCGCGGGCGGTATTTCGGTTTCGCCAGCGTTTCGCGCAGCAGCCGCGCCGCGTCCGGTTTGGCGAAAAGCTTCGTTTCGAAATCCAGCCCCGGTGACAGATCGTGATAGGCATGGGTGGGCCGGGCGAAGCAGTAAACGCAGCCATGTTCGCACCCGCGATAGGCGTTGATCGAACGGTCGAAGGGAATATCGGGCGACTGGTTGAAGCTGAGAATCGTTTTGGGGTGTTCCTCCGTCACTGTCGTGCGCAGCTTCGGGGCTGGTCCGTCCAACGTCTCCGCCAAATCCTGCCAGTCCCCGTCAGACTCGCGCGCGTTCAGGCCGAAGCGCTGCGGCACCTGCGCCGACTGCGCGCCGCGTCCGGAAACGGGTGGGGCGACTCGTTCGTCCATGATTGGAACATAAACGGAACAAAGTGGTCAGGCCAGAGGAATCAGACCTCGCGCAGCCTCGGCATCAGTTCCACGAAATTGCAGGGCCGGTTCCGGCTGTCGAGCTGTTCCGCCAGGATCCCATCCCACCCGTCCTTCACCGCGCCGTTCGATCCGGGCAGGGCGAAGATATAAGTCCCGCCGGTCACGATGGCGCAGGCGCGCGACTGGATCGTGCTGGTGCCGATGGTCTTGAAGCTGAGCCAGCGGAACAACTCGCCGAAACCGGGGATGTCGCGGCCGCCGGAGGTTTCCCTCAGGCGAGCCAGCGCCTCCGGTGTAACGTCACGGCCCGTCAGGCCGGTGCCGCCGGTCGAGACGACCGCATCGATGGAGGGATCGGCGACCCACACGGCCAGCTGCTCGACAATCGTGTCGGCACTGTCACGCACGATCACGCGGGCGGCGAGGTTATGTCCGGCGCCCTCGATCCGCGCGGCGAGTATGTCGCCGGAGGTGTCGTCCTGCGCAGTTCTGGTATCGGACACGGTCAGGACCGCGATGTTGATCGGGGTGAAGCTGCGCTCCAGATCGATGCCCATCAATCGGCTGCGGCGACGCGCACTCCGCCGCTGCCGCCAAGGCCGGGGAAGGTCGGCCACATGCCTTGCGCCAGCGCAGCCCGGCTTGACGATGCGCCGCCGGCCTGGCGTTCGTACATCCAGTAATTGCGCATCACGATCGCAACATAGCCGCGGGTTTCCCAATAGGGGATGGATTCCATGTACAGCAGCGGGTCGCCCTGATCGTTGATCTCGGTATTCCAGCGCGTGACCGGGGTCAGGCCGGCGTTGTAAGCGGCCATGATCTTGGGCAGCAACCCGCCGGTTGCACGGCTGTCCCGCAGGCTTTCCAGCGCGCTCTGCCCGAAGGCGAGGTTGACCGAGGGATCGGCCAGATTGGCATAGCTGGCGTTCATGTTGAGCGACGGCGCGTGTTCGCGCGCGGCAATCGGCATGATCTGCATCAGGCCCTTTGCGCCCGCCGGACTGACCACGGCAGTGCGGAAGTTCGATTCCTGCAAGGCATGGGCATAGGCGAGTGCCGGATCGACCTTCCAGCCGGTGACGGGTTGCCATTTCGGCGCGGGAAAGCGCAGCGCGGGTTCGGCGCGGGCACCGCTGGGGGCGTTGTGCGCCATCCACAATTGCGTGGACGGCAGGCCGAGTTCGCGCGCGAGGCGGGACATCTGCGGATAATGCTGCGGATTGCCGATAGTCGCCTGATGCCGGAGGATAGTGTCCGCCAGATTGCCGCGGCCAATCTCCGCCAGCGCAACGGCGGTGCGGACGTTCTCGACATCGCGAACCTTCTGCCAGTCGGCCATGTCGAAATCGGGGGTTTCATGCGAAGCCGGCAGCGCCTGGCCGAGCAATTCGGCGGCGAGCATCCCATATAGCGTCTCGTCGAGCCGCGCTGCGCCGCGCAGATATTCCTGCGCCTTTTCGGGGGCCCGGCAACGCACGAAGGCGCGAGCGGCCCAGTAATAGGCGGCGGCGGTCAGCTCGACATTGGTCGATCCTTGCGCCGAGCGTTGAAAATGCTGGCCGGCCTGATTGCAATCGCCCATGCGCCATGCGGCAAGCCCGGCAACCCAGTCACCCTCGGCGACCCATGGACCGCTGCCTTGGCCCACGGTCTGCGCAATCGCGAAGGCGGCGGGATCGTTGTTCTCGATGTAATAGCTGAACGCCACCCGCTGGCGCCATTCGGCCCGTGCTTCGCTGCTCAGACTGGCGTCGATCCCGTCGAGGAGCTGGCGCGCGCCGTCAGGGTCGTCATATTTGATCCGGTCGAGAATGGCGGATTTGACGTCCTCCGGCATGGTGCCGTCCGACGTCTCGCGC
>NZ_JAXMJI010000120.1:0-12434 GCF_034376665.1 Allopontixanthobacter sp.
CTGGGAAGCGGCGCTGGTGAACGCGCGGCTGCGCAAGGCAGTCAAGCGCGGGGCCAAGGTCTTCGTGGTCGGTCCCGAATGGGAAACGACCTATCCGGCGACATTCCTGGGCGATGATGTCAGCGTTCTGGGCAAACTGCCCAAGGCGGTTTCCGATGCCTTCAAGGATGCCGAACGTCCGGCGATGATCGTCGGCGGCGCGGGCTTGGCAAAGGGCGCACTCGCCCCGGCACTGGCGCTGGCGGACAAATTTGGCCTCGTGAAAGATGGCTGGAACGGATTCAACGTGCTCCACATGGCGGCGAGTCGGATGGGCGGGTTGATGCTGGGTTATGCACAGCCGGGCGGGATTGCGGATATCGCCGCGGCGAAACCCAAAGTTCTGCTGTCGCTCGGCGCGGACGAGGTGGATTACTCCGCCTTCGAAGGCGCGCTGAAAGTCTATATCGGCCACCACGGCGACAAAGGCGCGCATGCGGCGGACATCATCCTGCCCGCAGCGTCCTATGCGGAAAAGGACGGGACCTACGTCAATACCGAAGGCCGGGTGCAATATGCCGAAAAAGCCGTGTTCGCGCCGGGTGATGCGCGCGAAGACTGGACGATCCTGCGCGCGCTGGCCGATGCGTTGGGCGTGAGCGTCGGGTTCGACAGTTTTGCTGAATTGCAGGGCGCGATGGCCAAGGCGGTTCCGGCGCTTGGCGAGGAAGGTCTTGCCGATCTGGGCGCGCTACCGAAGGGTGACGCGAAGGCGAAAGCAGCCAAAGAGTTTGGGGGCGCGATCGCCTATCCGATAAAGGATTTCTACCTCACCAACCCGATCGTCCGCGCCAGCGCGGTGATGCAGCAATGTTCGGCAGAAATGCTCCACGGCGACGAGCTGAAGGAGGCGGCGGAATGAGTGCCTTTCTAACCGTCTTGGCGGCAGTGATCACGGCTGTTGTTGTTGTCATTGGGGTTATTCGACTGTCCGCGTGGATTACCAGCAAGAAGATTGCCGCTGATCCTCAGGCTTGGAAAGATAGCGCTTACGGCGGCGGACACGGATCATATGATTTGAATGATTACGGTATCGGTGGCGATGCCGGTGGTGGGGACGGAGACTAATGACCAACTTCTTCCAATCCCTCGGCATGTCGTATGACTGGGCGTGGGGCGTTGCCACCTTCGCAGGCGTCCTGCTGATCGCGCTGCCCCTCATGCTGGCGGTCGCGATGATAATCTATGTCGACCGCAAGGTGCTGGCCGCGATCATGATGCGGCGGGGGCCCAATGTGGTCGGGCCGTTCGGGCTGCTGCAGAGCTTTGCCGACGGTCTGAAGGTGTTCCTACAGGAAACCATCGTCCCGAGCGCGGCCAACAAGGGCCTGTTCCTGATCGCGCCGATCCTCACCTTCACCGTCGCGCTGGCGGCGTGGGCGGTGATCCCGTTCAATTCCGGCGCAGTTCTGGCGGACATCAACGTTGGCTTGCTGTATGTCCTCGCGATCAGTTCACTTAGCGTTTACGGCGTGGTCATCGCGGGCTGGGCGTCCAATTCGAAATATCCGTTCTTTTCCGCGATGCGCGCCGCTGCGCAGATGATTTCCTATGAAGTCTCAATCGGATTCATCCTGATCTGCGTGGTGCTGTGGGCAGGAACCTTCAACCTCAACGGCATTATCGAGGCGCAGCGCGGCCACGGGCTTGGTTTCGTCAACGCCTTCGTGTTCAACCCGCTGATGTTCCCGATGTGGGTGCTGTTCTTCATCTCCAGCCTGGCGGAAACCGCGCGCGCCCCGTTCGATCTCACGGAGGCCGAAAGCGAACTCGTAGCCGGATACCAGACCGAATATTCATCGATGAGCTTTGCGCTGTTCTGGCTCGGCGAATACGCGAACATCCTGCTGATGTGCATGCTGAACGCGATCCTGTTCTTCGGCGGATGGTTGCCGCCGTTCGACTGGGCGCCGCTGTATCTGGTGCCGGGCTGGATATGGCTGTTCGCCAAGACGTTCATGTTTTTCTTGATGTTCAGCTGGATCTGGGCGACCGTCCCGCGCTTCCGCTATGACCAGCTGATGCGTCTGGGCTGGAAGATATTCCTGCCGCTCAGCCTGGCTTTCGTGGTGCTGATCAGCGGTTATCTTATGGCAACGGGTCATTATTCATGAGCACCCTCACACATCTCATCAAATCCTACACCCTGTGGGATTTCCTGAAAGCGCATGCGCTGACCTTGAAGTATTTCTTCAAGCCGAAGGCGACGATCAATTATCCGTTCGAGAAGAACCCGATTTCCCCGCGTTTTCGCGGTGAGCATGCGCTGCGCCGTTATCCCAATGGCGAGGAACGCTGCATCGCCTGCAAACTGTGCGAGGCGGTGTGTCCGGCGCTGGCGATCACCATCGAGAGCGAACCGCGTGAAGACGGCAGCCGCCGGACAACGCGGTACGACATCGACATGACCAAATGCATTTACTGCGGCTTCTGTCAGGAAGCCTGCCCGGTAGATGCCATCGTCGAGGGGCCGAATTTCGAATACGCGACCGAAACGCGCGAGGAATTGCTCTACGACAAGGCCAAACTTCTCGCCAACGGGGACAAGTGGGAGCGGGCAATCGCCGCGAACCTTGAAGCCGATGCACCGTATCGTTAACGCGCGCGCTCAGGAACAACGGGGCTTATGATCCAGACTTTCGCCTTCTATCTCTTCGCGGTGCTGCTGATTGCCGCCGGGACGCTGACGATCCTGTCGCGCAATCCGGTGCATTCGGTGCTGTGGCTGATCGTGTCCTTCTTCAACGCGGCGGGCTTGATGGTGCTGGTGGGCGCGGAGTTCATCGCGATGCTGCTGGTGATCGTCTATGTCGGCGCGGTCGCGGTGCTGTTCCTGTTCGTGGTGATGATGCTCAACATCGATTTCGCCGAACTGCGCGCCGGTTTCATGAAGAATTTCCCGCTCGGGATCGCGATTGCGCTGGTCCTGCTGGCGGAGCTGATCCTCGGGATCGGAGCTTACGGAGCCGGGGTACTCGAGCTGGGCACGCCCGATGGCAGCGCCGCGCCTCTGGTCGGCCGCAGCAATATCGAGAATATCGGCGCGTTGCTCTACAGCGATTACCTGTTCCTGTTCGAGGCGGCGGGCCTGATCCTGCTCGTCGCGATGATCGGCGCCATCGTGCTGACCCACCGCGAACGTGCCTCGGGACCCCACCGCGGCCATCAGGACATCGGCAAGCAAAACCGCCGCCGTCCCGAAGATGCGACCATCAACACCCGTCCCGAAGTGGGCAAGGGAGTTAAATTGTGATCCTTCGACAGGCTCAGGATGAGCGGACACTTCGACAAGCTCAGGATGAGCGGACAACAGGAGTTGCGCCTTCATGATCGGCATCGAACATTATCTTGTCGTCAGCGCGGTTCTGTTCGTGCTCGGCGTGCTGGGCATCTTTCTCAACCGGAAGAACATCATCGTGATCCTGATGGCGATCGAACTGATCCTTCTGTCGGTAAACATCAATCTGGTCGCGTTCAGCGCCTTCCTCGGCGATCTGAGCGGGCAGGTGTTTGCCATGTTCGTGCTGACCGTCGCGGCGGGCGAGGCGGCCATCGGGCTGGCTATCCTGGTGATCTATTTCCGCCAGCGCGGCACGATCGCGGTTGACGATGTCAACCGGATGAAGGGTTAAGCCGTAGTGAACTCCATTCTCCTCATCACCTTCCTGCCACTGCTGGCGGCCATCGTCGGCGGGCTGGGCAACCGTGCGCTCGGCAATCTTCCGGTGAAGCTGATCACCACCGGGGCGCTGTTCGTGTCCTGCGCGCTCAGCTGGCCAATCTTCCTCGGCTTTATTGCCGGGGACGCGGAAGCGACCGTCGTGCCGGTGCTGCAATGGGTGCAGTCGGGCAGCCTCAGCTTCGACTGGGCGCTGCGGGTCGATACGCTGACCGCGGTGATGCTGGTGGTGATCACCAGTGTTTCCGCGCTCGTCCACCTCTATAGCTGGGGCTATATGGAGGAGGATCCGGACCAGCCGCGGTTCTTCGCCTATCTGAGCCTGTTCACCTTCGCCATGCTCATGCTGGTGACGGCGGACAATCTGGTTCAGATGTTCTTCGGCTGGGAAGGGGTCGGCCTCGCATCCTACCTGCTGATCGGCTTCTGGTTCCGTAAGCCGAGCGCAAACGCCGCCGCGATCAAGGCCTTCGTGGTCAACCGTGTGGGGGACCTCGGTTTCATGCTCGGCATCTTCGGAACGTTCTGGGTGTTCGGCACCGTATCGATCCCGGACATCCTGGCCGCCGCACCCTCGATGAGCGGTTCGACCATCGGCTTTCTCGGGTACCGCGTGCAGACGATGGATGTGCTGTGTATCCTTCTGTTCATCGGCGCGATGGGCAAGAGCGCGCAACTGGGTCTGCACACCTGGTTGCCGGACGCGATGGAAGGCCCCACGCCGGTGTCCGCGCTGATCCACGCCGCCACGATGGTGACCGCGGGCGTGTTCATGGTCTGCCGCCTGTCGCCGATGTTCGAAACCGCACCGATTGCGCTGGGCATGGTTACCTTCGTCGGCGCCGCGACCTGCATCTTCGCGGCGACGATCGGCACGACCCAGTGGGATATCAAGCGGGTCATCGCCTATTCCACCTGTTCGCAGCTTGGCTACATGTTCTTCGCCGCCGGCGTCGGTGCCTATGGCGCGGCAATGTTCCACCTGTTCACCCATGCATTCTTCAAGGCGCTGCTGTTCCTCGGCGCGGGCAGCGTGATCCACGCAATGCACCACGAACAGGACATGCGTTATTACGGCGGTTTGCGTAAGCAGATCCCGCTGACGTTCTTCGCGATGCTGGCTGGTACGCTGGCCATCACCGGGGTCGGAATTTACTGGCTGCACGCCGGGTTCGCAGGGTTCCATTCCAAGGATGCGATCCTCGAAGTGGCGTTCGCGCGCGGGACCGAGATGGGGCAATTCGCCTTCTGGATGGGCGCTTTTGCCGCGCTGCTGACCAGTTTCTACAGCTGGCGGCTGATGTTCCTCACTTTCTGGGGCAAACCGCGCTGGGAGGAGAGCGAGCATATCCAGCACGCCGTCCATCACGGCCATGACGAT
Source organism: Allopontixanthobacter sp. (assembly GCF_034376665.1). Taxonomy (NCBI): domain Bacteria; kingdom Pseudomonadati; phylum Pseudomonadota; class Alphaproteobacteria; order Sphingomonadales; family Erythrobacteraceae; genus Allopontixanthobacter; species Allopontixanthobacter sp. The sequence goes on from NZ_JAXMJI010000120.1 coordinate 5,100, forward strand.
CCGGAGGCCCATAATCCGCCGGTGCAGGAAGACGCCGGGCAAGACGCGGTTCATTCGGTACCTTCGCCCGATCAGAATGACGGAACCGCCGGATACCATCCGCACGAAAGCCCGCTTTCCATGCTTGTGCCGCTAGGGGTGTTGGCCCTCGGCGCGGTGTTCGCCGGCTTCATCTTCAACCCGCAATTCCTCGACAGCGCGGAATTCTGGGGTGGCTCGATTTATTACAACGAAGATCTGATCCATGCCATGCACGCGGTTCCGCTGTGGGTGAAACTGACCGCGACGATCGTCATGCTGCTCGGCCTGTTCGGCGCGTGGCTGGCCTATATCCGTGACACGTCGATCCCCGGCAGATTCGTCGAGCAGTTCCGGCTGGTCTACCGGTTCGTGTACAACAAATGGTATTTTGACGAGCTCTATGATCTGATCTTCGTCCGTCCGGCCTTCTGGGTCGGCCGCAAGCTGTGGAAAATTGGCGACGAAGGCATCATCGACCGCTTCGGCCCCGATGGCGCGGCGTGGCTGGTGCTGAAAGGTACCGGCGCGGCCAAGCGCGTCCAGTCCGGCTATCTCACATCCTACGCGCTGATCATGCTGCTTGGCCTGATCGCCGCCGTAACCTGGGTCCTGATGTAATGGGCGGCTTTCCCATCCTTTCCGTAATGCTGCTGGTCCCGCTGGTCGCGGCGTTTGCGTGCCTGTTCGTCGAAGCCAAGGCTGCGCGCAGTATCGCGCTTGGCGCGACTCTGGTCGACCTGGCGCTGGGCATTCTGCTGTGGGCAAGCTACGATATCGGCGGCGCGCAGTGGCAATTCACCGAGAGCGTGCCGCTGTTCGCGGGCTTCAGTTACGCGCTCGGTATCGACGGGATCGCGCTTCTGCTGATCATGCTCAGCACCTTCCTGATGCCGATCTGTATCCTGGCGAGCTGGGAATCGATTACCGACCGGGTCGGCGAATACATGGCCGCGTTCCTGATCATGGAACTGCTGATGATCGGCGTGTTTTCCGCGCAGGATCTGTACCTGTTCTACATCTTCTTCGAGGCCGGCCTGATCCCGATGTATCTGATCATCGGCATCTGGGGCGGGAACAACCGGATTTACGCCAGCTACAAATTCTTCCTCTACACGCTGCTGGGTTCGGTGCTGATGCTGATCGCCATGCTGTGGATGGTCAACGAGGCCGGGACGACCGACATCCCGACCTTAATGAATTACGATTTCCCGGCCGGCGCGCAAACCTGGCTGTGGCTCGCGTTCTTCGCCAGTTTCGCGGTCAAGGTGCCGATGTGGCCGGTCCACACCTGGTTGCCCGATGCGCACGTTCAGGCGCCGACCGCCGGTTCGGTTATCCTTGCCGGGGTGCTGCTCAAAATGGGCGGGTACGGCTTCATCCGTTTCAGCCTGCCGATGTTCCCGGAAGCGTCCGCGCAATTGGCCTGGCTCATCTTCATCCTGTCGATGGCGGCAGTGGTGATCACCAGCCTGATCGCGCTGGTGCAGAGCGACATGAAAAAACTGATCGCCTACAGCTCGGTCGCGCATATGGCGATTGTGACCGTCGGGTTGTTCAGTTTCAACGTGCAGGGTCTCGAAGGCTCGATGATCGTGATGCTGAGTCACGGGCTGGTATCCGCCGCGCTGTTCCTGTGTGTGGGCGTGATCTACGACCGTCTGCACACCCGCGAAATCGACCGCTACGGCGGGCTGAGCATCAACATGCCGAAATACGCGCTTCTGTTCATGCTGTTCACCATGGCCAGCATCGGCCTGCCGGGGACCAGCGGCTTCGTCGGCGAGCTGTTGTCGCTGACCGGGATCTACGAGGTTTCCAGCCTGGTCGCGCTGGTGTGCACCACCGGGATCATCCTGGGCGCCGGATACATGCTCTATCTCTACCGCAGGGTCGCCTTCGGGGTTCAGAAAAACGCCGATGCGGCGGCTATGAAGGACATTGGCGTGCGCGAATGGTTGATGCTGGGGCCGATCGCCGCGGCGGTGCTGTGGATGGGGGTTTATCCCGAAAGTTTCCTCGCTCCGATGCGGCAGGATATCGCCGCGCTCGATGCAAGGCTGGTCCGCGCCGCACCCGATGGTGACGTAAAGCTGGTTACCGGACCGCCCCGCCGCGAAGCCGCCAACGCCATGCCGCATATTGTAAGCGAGCACGATGCCTCGGTCGAGGGGGCGCACTGATGGATTATACGATCTCCCTCTATCTGACCGCACCCGAGATTTTCCTGTCTTTGTCGGGTCTGATCCTGACCCTGATCGCCGCATGGGGCGGCCAGAAGGCTGGGCGGCTGAGCACCATCCTGGCTGTCGCTGCGCTGGTCGGTGCGTCGGCGATCACCGCGGAATTTCTGGTCAATCCGTCCTATGAACAGGGCGGCGACGCGTTTGGCGGTCTCTACCGGATGGACGCATTCGGCAGTGTCTCCAAGCTGCTGATCTATCTCGCGGCGATCGGTTGCCTGATCGTGACGCCGCGTTTCTTCGATCGCGGACGGGAATACCGGCCCGAATATCCACTGCTGGTGGTGTTCGCGTCGGTCGGCATGGGGATGATGGTTTCGGCAGTCGATCTGATGACGCTGTATATCGGCCTCGAACTGAGCAGCCTGTCGTCTTACGTGCTTGCGTCCTTTACCCGCAGCGACGAACGCTCGGCCGAAGCGGGTCTCAAATATTTCGTCCTCGGCGCACTCGCCAGCGGAATCCTGCTTTACGGCATGAGCCTGGTTTACGGCTTCTCGGGCAGCACCAGCTATCTCGCCATCCGACCTGCTTTCGAAGGCACACTGGGCAACGGCGCTCTGTTCGGAATAATCTTCGTGCTTGCCGGTCTTGCCTTCAAGATCTCGGCCGTGCCGTTCCACATGTGGACCCCGGACGTGTATGAAGGCGCGCCAACACCGGTTACGACCTTCTTCTCCACCGCCCCGAAAGTCGCCGCTATTGCGATGACGGCACGGATCACTCTGGATGCATTCGGCAATCAGGCGGACGCGTGGCGGCAAATCATCATTTTCGCCGCGCTCGCCTCCGTCGTGGTCGGCGCGCTGGGTGCCATCGGGCAAAGCAACCTCAAGCGACTGCTGGCCTATTCCTCGATCAACAACGTCGGCTTCATCCTCATCGGCCTTGCCACCGGCACCGCCGCCGGGGCGAGCGCGATGCTGGTCTATATGGCGATCTACGTCGCCATGTCGCTTGGCAGTTTCGTTGCGGTATTGATGCTGCGGGACAAGGACGGCAATCAGGTGGAGCGAATGGCGGATATCGCCGGCCTCTCCCGCGCGAAGCCCATGATCGCGCTGTGCCTCGCCGCGATGATGCTGAGCCTTGCCGGAATTCCGCCGCTGTTCGGATTCTGGGGCAAGTTCGTGGTCTTCCAGGCCGCGGTCGAGGCTGACATGGTGATACTCGCCGCCATCGGTATCGCCGCCAGTGTGATCGGCGCGTTCTATTACCTGAAGATCGTCAAGATCATGTATTTCGACGAACCTGCAGGCGTCGTGACGGGCAGCAACGATATAGCGCATTGGTCGGTGCTGGCACTGACCGCGATTTTCGTTTCGCCGCTCGGCTATCTCATGACCATACCGATGGGCGCGTTGGCAGACCGGGCTGCGGCTGCCCTGTTCGCCGTGATCTGACGCGCGCGGCTTGATTGAGACTGTCCCCAGGACCGGTTCGACCAATGGCGATCTTTCCGCCCGGCTGAAAGCGGGCGAACGCATTGCCGAGGGGCACTGGCTGGTGGCGGACCGGCAGAGCGCCGGACGCGGGCGGCAGGGCCGGGAGTGGTTCGACGGCACCGGAAATTTCATGGGATCGACGGTGGTTCACCTGAGCCCCGGCGATCCGTTCACGCCGACGCTGGCTTTGGTGGCTGGGCTGGCGTCCTATCAGGCGGTGGTGCCGCATTGTCCCGATCCGGTTCCGCTGCTTCTCAAATGGCCCAACGACCTGATGTATGCCGGGGCCAAGCTGGCAGGCATCCTGCTGGAACGGGAAGGGGACAGCGTCATCGTCGGCATCGGGGTCAATCTGGCGGCTGCGCCGCAGGTTGCCGGGCGCGAGACACTGGCACTGGCAAAATTCGGCCCTGCGCCCGACCGCGACCTGTTCGCGCATGCGCTGGCCGGGCACTTCGCCGAGGAATTGCAGCGTTGGCGCACCTACGGCACACAGCCGCTGATCAACCGCTGGGAAAGCACCGCCCACCCCGCAGGCACGGCGTTGACGGTAAACGAACAGACCGACGGGATCATCAGCGGCGTTTTCGATGGTCTGCTGCCCGACGGTTCGCTCCGCCTGCGCTTGGCGGATGGCACCAGCCGTGCCATCCATGCGGGCGATGTGATGCTCGCCTAGAGGAACTGCCCATGCTGCTTGTCGCCGATGTCGGAAATACCAACGTGGTCTTCGCCCTGTTCGACGGCAAGTCGGTCCGGGCGCGCTGGCGCATTGCCACCGATCCGCGCCGGACGGGCGATGAATATGCGGTCTGGCTCACCCAGCTGCTAGCGCTGGAAGGGGTCGAACGCAAGGAAGTGGACCGGTTCATCATCGGGTCGGTGGTCCCCCGTGCGATCCATAATCTGACGGTGCTGGGCGAGAAATACTTCGGCGTCACCCCGATGATCGCGGGCGAGGGCAAGGCCGCCTGGGGGATCACCGTCGATGTCGACGAACCGCGGTCCCTCGGCGCGGACCGGGCGCTCAACGCGATTGCGGCGCATGAACGGTACGAGGGGGACCTGATCATCATCGATTTCGGCACTGCGACCACTTTTGATGCAGTGGATTTCACCGGAGCGTATAAGGGGGGCATCATCGCGCCGGGAATCAACCTGTCGCTCGATGCATTGGTGGCGGGCACCGCCAAACTGCCGCGGATCGCCATTGAGGCGCCGCGAACGACCAGTGTGATCGGCCGCAACACCGAAGACCAGATGCTCATCGGGGTGTTCTGGGGCTATGTTGCGATGATGGAAGGATTGATTACCAAAATGCGTGAAGAAATCGGCCGACCCGCCAAGGTGGTTGCCACCGGCGGCCTCGCCATCCTGTTCGACAAGCACACCGACATGTTCGACTGCGTCGATTTCGATCTCACGCTGGAAGGCCTCGCAATTCTGGCCGATCGGGCGGCGAAGTGAAGAAGGATTTTACGCCGGAAAAAGAGCTCCTGTTCCTGGCACTTGGTGGTTCCGCCGAAATCGGCATGAACGTCAATCTCTACGGCTGCGACGGCAAGTGGCTGATGGTCGATCTGGGCATGACCTTTTCCGGCGACCAGTACCCCGGCGTCGACCTGGTGTTTGCCGATCTCGAGTTCATCGAGGACCGGGTGAAGGACCTGGTTGGTATCGTGCTGACCCACGGCCATGAAGACCACATCGGTGCCATCCCGTATTTTGCGGAAGAGCTCGGCGTACCGCTGTATGCGACGCCGTTCACCGCGGACCTCATCCGCCGCAAGCTGGAAGAAGCCGGACTGCTGCGCGAAGTGAAGATCAATGTGATCGAGGGGACGGACAGCTTTGCCGTAGGTCCCTTCGATGTCAGCTACGTCCCCCTCGCGCACAGCATCGCAGAGGGCAACGGCCTGATTATCGACACCCCCTACGGGCGCATTTTCCACACCGGCGACTGGAAGCTGGACGATGAACCGATTGTCGGTGATCCCACCACCGAAGAAGAGCTTACCGAACTCGGCGATGACGGTATCCTTGCGCTGGTGTGCGATTCCACCAACGTCTTCAACCCGGAATCCAGCGGCTCGGAAGGTGCGGTATATCAGGGTCTGATGGAAGAAGTGAAGCGCCACACCGGCAAGCGGGTGCTGGTCACCACCTTCGCCTCCAACGTCGCGCGGCTGCACACGCTGGGCGAAGTTGCGAAAGCGACGAAGCGCAAGCTGTGCGTCGCGGGCCGTTCGCTCGACCGGATCATCGAAGTGGCGCAGGACAATGGTTACCTGCAGGATTTCCCGGCGACGGTCGACTTTCAGACCGCGATGGGCCTCCCCCGCGGCGAAGTGCTGATCATGGCGACCGGCGGGCAGGGCGAGCCCCGCGCTGCGCTGGCCCGCGTGGCGGACGACAGCCATCAGATCAGCCTGCAGAAGGGCGATGTGGTGCTGTTTTCCAGCCGCCAGATACCGGGCAATGAAGTCGCCATCGGGCAAGTCCAGAACAAGCTCGCGGAACGCGGGGTGGTGATGGTCACCGATCGGCAGAGCGAGATCCACGTTTCCGGCCACCCCGGACGTCCGGAACTGGAAGCGCTCTATTCCTGGATCAGGCCCGAAATCCTGGTTCCGGTACACGGCGAAATCAAGCATATGCAGGAACAGGTCCGTGTCGGGCAGGCAGCCGGCATTCCGCACAACATCTTCCAGAAAAACGGCGACATCATCCGCCTGGCCCCGGGCAAGCCGGGCAAGCTGGCGGAAGTCCGCACCGGCCGTCTTGTGCTCGACGGAGACATCATCGTGCCGGCCGACGGCGAAGCCATTGCCATGCGCCGCCGGATGGCCCGCGACGGGGTGGTTATCGTCGCAATCGACAGCCAGTTGAAGCCGCATCTCGAATTGCTCGGGATGCCGCTGGACGAGGACGAGGAGGATTTCATCGCCGAAGCCTCCGCCGATATCGTCAAGGCGCTGCGCGCGCTGAAAGGTGCGGCCCGCAAGGATCGCGAATCCCTGACCGAGGCAGTCCGCCTTGCGACCCGGCGTGCGGCAACCCGGTGGAGCGGCAAGAAGCCGCAGGTCAAAGTGATCCTGATGGGGGGCTGACGCTGTGCAGTGGACTTCGATTGTCGCGATTTACCTGCTGGTTTGGGTGATGTGTGCCTTTGTGATGCTGCCGTTCGGCGTTCGCACGCATGACGAGTTGGGGCTGGAAAAGATTCCCGGCCAGGCGGATAGCGCGCCCGCGAATTTCCGGCCGCTTCACTTGGCGCTGCGCGCCTCGGTGGTGGCTGCGGTGCTGACCGCGGCCTATGTGCTGAATTACGAAAACGGGTGGATCAAGGCGGAGGACATCAACCTGTTCAAGCCCCCGCAAGACCCTGCCTGACCCCAAATAAATTCAGGTCCGCAGCCGCTCGATTGCCTGCGCAAGTGCGACATACAGCTTGCCCATGTCCGAACTGAGCAGGGTCACGCCGAGCGCGTGGCCATCGCGGGTCGATAACAGGACCCGCAGCATGGCTTCGAAGTCATGGATGTATCGGCTCACGTTCTCGGAGAATTCGCTGTCGGCGCTGTAAAGCCCGGCAATGTCCCGCGCCTCCGAGCTGTCGAGCAGTTGGA
>NZ_JAXMJI010000121.1:0-19563 GCF_034376665.1 Allopontixanthobacter sp.
GCCGCTTCGTTATGGTCGAAGCGGCGCCATTCCAGGCTTCGCGGGGCAGGAAACCGTGCGCCGGCTGCGCCAGAGGTTCGATTACGTTTTCGCTGGTCAGCACGGGTATCCCACGATCGTCAATCTCGAGAATCTGGACAATGTCCGGCTGTGCATGGGATTTTCCGTACGCTGGTGCATCATGCCCCATGGCCCGGCGAAGAGTACCGCATTTTTGTTCGATGCGGATGGTTTTTCAATCGGTTACGCGACGGACTTCAGCGAGATTACTTCGGAGATGGTGGCGCTGTTCGATGGCTGCGACCTGCTGGTAACCGACTGCCTCCGGCGCGAACCACATCCGACCCATGCGGATCTCGGAATGGCGCTCGAATTGATCCGGCGGACCGGCGCAAAACGGGCCGTTCTCAGCCATCTCGACAAAAGCATGGATTATGCCACTCTGTCTGCCGAAGTGCCCGACGGCGTGTTGGTTGGCTATGACGGATTGGAGATCGAGTTGTGAGCGAGTTCGACACGGTCCAGATGATATCCCTGCTGGGATTCCTGATCCTGGCCGGCAGTGCACTCGTTGGTCAGCGCCTCAACTGGAAGAAAGGCGCGGTTATGGCTCTGACTTGGGCCGGCATTTTCGTAATGTGTTTCCTGTTCATCAGCCTGGCCACATCATGAGAGGGGATGATCCCCGCGTCGCCGGTCCGTTATTTAACATAATATATATTATCATTCCACGATCAAGAGCAAGATGACCGTCAGTCTCGACCGCCTCCTCCGCATCATGGCGGCCCTTCGTGATCCACAAACCGGTTGCGAATGGGATCTTGCGCAAACTTTCGAGACGATCGCGCCCTATACGATTGAAGAAGCCTACGAAGTTGCCGACGCCATTAGCAGGCGCGCGATCGGCGAACTCAAGGGTGAACTTGGCGATTTGCTGCTCCAGGTCGTGTTCCACGCAAGAATGGCCGAAGAAGCCGGTCATTTCGCTTTCGACGATGTCGCAACAGCGATCAGCGACAAGATGGAATCCCGCCACCCGCATATCTTCGGCGGCGACAGCGGCACCATGGGCGAAAGGCGTTGGGAAGCATTGAAGGCCTCCGAACGCGAGGCCCAGGGCGCGACCAGCTCGATGGATGGCGTGGCGCGGGCGCTACCAGCCTTGCTCCGCGCCGAGAAACTGCAAAAACGTGCCGCGCGTGACGGGTTCGACTGGCCGGACACCGATGGTCCCGCCGCGAAGCTTGCCGAAGAAATGCTGGAACTGGCTGAGGCATCCCCGGACAAGCAGGCCGAGGAAGCGGGCGACCTCCTGTTCGCCGCAGTCAATCTCGTTCGCGCCTACGGTATCGCACCGGAGGATGCGTTGCGGGCAGCCAACGACAAGTTCGAACGTCGATACCGCGGGATGGAAGCACTAGCGGAGAATTTTGCTGAACTGTCACTCGACGAGCAGGAAGCCTTGTGGAACAGGGTGAAACAGTCTGAAGAGTAAGGCTATAGCTGGGCGAATCGTCCGAATTCCTTTGGCGACAGGCGCACTTCAAACTCACGCAGCGGCCCGTTTTCGCCCTCGCCCGCGTCTTTTTCCGACATCACCTGACCATGTGCGTGGAGCCATGCCAGTTTCTGGCCCTCGCCGACCGGGAGCGTAATCTGGTAAATTCGCGAACTGGCAGTGAGTAACCGGTCGAGCGCCGCGATCAGCGCGTCCACTCCGGTGCCTTCGATTGCCGAAATCGGCACGATGTCGTCAGCCGCAGCCGCGATGTCGGCCAGATCGCCGGCGCGTTCCGGATCGAGCAAGTCCCACTTGTTCCAGGCTTCGATGATCGGGATCGGGTTATCGTCCCCCTCCCTACCCGTCACGCCGAGTTCGGCAAGCACGTGAAGCACTTGCGTCTTCTGCGCGGCGGAAGCCGCGCTAGCAATGTCGCGCACGTGGACGATGATGTCTGCCCCGGTCACCTCCTCGAGCGTGGCGCGGAACGCGGCGACCAATTGGGTCGGCAGGTCGGAGATAAAGCCGACAGTATCGGACAGAATGGCTTTTTCCACGCCCGGCAGGCGAATTGCGCGCATGGTCGGATCGAGCGTTGCGAACAGCAAGTCCTCGGCCATGACGTCGGATTCGGTCAACCGGTTGAACAGCGTGGATTTGCCCGCGTTGGTGTAGCCGACCAGGGCGATCACCGGCCAAGGCGCGCGGTTGCGCCGCTCGCGGTGCAAGGTGCGGGTGCGGCGAACCTGTTCCAGCTCCTTGCGCAGCCGCGCCATCCGCTGACGAATCATCCGGCGGTCGGCCTCGATCTGTGTTTCGCCCGGCCCTCCGAGGAAGCCGAAGCCGCCGCGCTGACGTTCGAGGTGGGTCCAGCTACGCACCAGGCGGCTTTGTTGGTAATCCAGATGCGCGAGTTCGACCTGAAGCCGGCCCTCGGCCGTGGCGGCGCGCTCGCCGAAAATTTCCAGGATCAAGCCGGTACGGTCGATGACTTTGCGCTTGAGGCGGTCTTCAAGGTTGCGTTGCTGGATAGGCGACAGGGCACCGTCGACAATGACCAGCTCGGCGGCTTCCAATTCGCATTTGTCCGCGATGGACTGGACCTGGCCGGAACCGAACAGCGTGTTCGGCTTGACGTCGCGCACGGGCAATACGAATGCGTCCGCCACGACGATCCCGATCGCCAGTGCCAATCCGCCAGCCTCCTCCAGCCGGGAGGCTGCGTCCAGATCGTGCCTGGCACCTCGAATGTCGGGACAGATGACGATCGCCCGCGCCCCGCGGGAAACCTCGCCTGACAAGTCGTCGGAAAAGCTCAGTCGTCGTCACCTTCCCAATCATCCGACAGATCGACATGCGTCGTCGGCTGAATGGTTGAAACCGCATGCTTATACGCCAGTTGGACGAACCCGTCCCGCTCAAGCAGCATGCAGAACAGATCATAGGCAGCAATGCGGCCTTGCAGCATCACCCCGTTGACCAGGAACATCGTGACCTGCGCTTTGGCGTCGCTCACGCGGGACAGGAACACGTCCTGGAGCAGGCGCTGCTTGCGCTGACTATCCGCGCTGTCGAACTGGCCGATGTCGATCGCCTGACCGGGCATGAGTGTGGACACGGCGTGTTTGTAAACCAGTTGCGATTCGCCGTCCCGGCGCAGCAGGATGGAAAAATTGTCGAACCACGTGATGATACCCTGCAGTTTGACGCCCTTGACCAGGAACATCGTCACCGGGGTCTTGTTTTTCCGCAGTAGATTCAGGAACGCGTCCTGGAGACTGGCCTGCTTGCCCTTCTTTGCCGGTTCTACCGCCTTCGGCGCGGGTTCGAGCTTCGGCCGGGCAGTTAACGTGCGTCCTTCTGACATTTCCTGTCACCTTTTTTGGCGACCGCTTGCGCGGTTCGCGGTCTGGTCCACCGTCCTCCTAACGAGGTTGGTGGCCGATAGTTTCAATGCGGCATAACTCTAATGAAAAAAAATTCGCAAATCTATTCGTTCCGCAGTGCAAAATTTATTGGTCACAATTGCTCACACCTTGCGCTCTTCGCCATTGCGTTCACCCATACCCAGCAGCTTCAGCTTGCGGTGGAGGGCGGACCGCTCCATTCCAATAAAACTGGCCGTTTTGGAGATATTGCCCGAGAAGCGGCGGATCTGGATGCTGAGATATTCGCGCTCGAAACTTTCGCGAGCCTCGCGCAGCGGAATACCCATCAGGGCCGAAATTCCGGTGGTCCCGCCCAATTTGCCGCCAATCACCTCGCTCGGCAGCATATCGGGCTCTACCGCGTCGAGCCGCTCGCGTGGGGTCAGGATGACGGTCCGTTCAACCACATTGCGCAATTGGCGGACATTGCCCGGCCAGTCATAGGCCTGCAGCGCCGCCATCGATTCTTCGGTCAGGTCGGGGGCTACGATGCCCTGCTCTGCGGCGTAGCGGGTGAAAAAATGATCGGCCAGTGCAGGTATATCGTCCCGCCGCTCGGCCAGCGAAGGGATCGAAATGGGGACAACATTCAGCCGGTAGAACAGGTCTTCGCGGAAGTTCTTCTGCTCCATCTCGAACTGGAGATCGCGCGAGGTCGATGAAACAACCCGCACATCCACCCCGATCTGGCGGCTGCCCCCGACCCGCACAAAGCTCTGTTCAGTCAGCACGCGCAGGATCCGCGCCTGGGTCGATAGCGGCATATCCGCCACCTCGTCCAGATACAGCGTGCCGCCATCGGCCAGTTCCAGCAAACCCGGCCGGACCAGCTTGCCGTCGGATTCCTCGCCGAACAGTTCCTGTTCGAAGCGTTCCGGGGTGATCCGCGCCGAATTCACGATCACGAATGCGCAGTCGCTGCGCGGGCTCCAGCTATGCAGCAGCCGCGCTGCCACTTCCTTGCCGGCACCCGCCGGTCCGGTGATCAGGACCCGGCTGCCTGTCCCCGCCACGCGTTTCAGCGTCGCGCGCACATGATTGATGATCACCGAATTGCCGGTGAATTCCTCGCCGTGCGTAAAGCCTTGCCGCAGACGAGTGTTTTCGCGGCGGAGACGTTCGGTTTCGGTCGCCCGGTCGACCAGAAGCAACAGCCGTTCCGCTTCGAACGGCTTCTCGATGAAATCCATGGCCCCGCGGCTGACCGCGGATACGGCAGTGTCGATATTGCCATGCCCGGAAAATATGATCACCGGCAGTTCCGGTTCACGCGCCTTGATCGCATCGAGCACTTCAAGCCCGTCCATGGCGCTGCCGTGCAGCCACACGTCCAGCAACACCAGACTCGGGCGGCGCTCGTCGATCGCGGCCAGTGCTGCGGTGCTGTCAGCCGCCGTGCGGCATTCATAGCCCTCGTCGCAAAGGACACCCGAAACGAGATCGCGAATATCGCGTTCGTCATCGACTATGAGGATATCTAGCGCCATTGCGCATCTGCCTTTCGATGGGTCATCCGGTGGTACCGCTGCCCAATTTGGTTTGTGCCCCCGAATGGGTTCGCATCAGTGCGAGCGGATTGCGGGCGAAGCGAAGCGTCACCTTGGTTCCGCCGCCTTCGGCCGCCGCGAAGGTCATGTCCCCGCCATGCTCCTCCACGATCTTGTTGACGATCGCCAGCCCCAGCCCGGTGCCCTTTTCTCGAGTGGTGACATAGGGTTCCACGATACTGTCCTGATCCTGCGGCAGGCCGACACCGTTGTCTTCCACGCAGACCATCAGAGCGCCGTCGGTCGCCGCGATCTCGACATGGATCGCGCCGCGGAAATCGAGTTCGGCGGCGCTGGCGCGCGCCTCAACCGCTTCGACAGCGTTCTTCATGACGTTGGTCATGGCTTGGCCCAGCTGATGCCGGTCGCAGGCGATCATGATCGGGCCTTCTTCCTCCATGCCGACACTGAAGTTGATTCCCGGATGGGCGACTTCCTGCAGGAACAGGGATTGGCGCACCAGGTCGACGGCATTCTCTTCACGGAAGACGGGTTTCGGGAGCCGCGCGAAGGAAGAAAATTCATCGACCATGTTGCGCAGGGCACCGACCTGGCGAACGATGGTGTTGGTCAGTTCGTCGAACAATTCCCCGTCCAGCTCGATCTGCTTGCGGTAGCGCCGCTTGAGCCGCTCCGTCGCGAGCTGGATCGGGGTCAGCGGGTTCTTGATTTCATGGGCGATCCGCCGTGCGACATCGGACCATGCGGCCTGCCGCTGGTCGAGCAGTTGCCGGGTGATGTCTTCGAAAGTGATCACCTTGCCTTCCGGCGCAGCGGCGACTTTCACCGCCAGCGTCAGCAGGTCGCCGCCCTTGTTGTAGTTCACGATGCCGCTGGGCAGACCGGAGGCGGCCAGCGCGGCAATCTGCGGTGACAAGGCCTCCAGAGGCAGTTCCAGAGGGGTCGGCCGGCGCTCTCCCAGCAGCAATTGCTGCGCGAGGCTGTTCATCAGCAGGACCTGTCCATCGGGGCTGATCGAGATGATCCCGGCGGTAACCGATTCGAGCACTGTTTCCATGAACGCCCGACGCGCGTCCAGCTGGCTGTTCGCCCGCACCAGCGCATCGGTTTGCTGCTCGATCTGGGCAGTCATTCGGTTAAAAGCGCGGTTGAGCTGGCCGATCTCGTCATTGCCGGTGCGGCCAGCCACCCGCAGCGAGAAATTGCCCGCCCCGACCTTTCTCGCCGCGCCGACCAGTTCCGTCAGCGGCTCCACCTGGCGGTCGGCAAAGCGCAGCGCGAACCACACCGCAATCATCACCAGAATGATCGAAACGAAGAACAACGCCAGGTTGAAACGCAGCTGGAGCGCCCTCGCCCGGTTGGTCAGCAATTCGTATGCCGAGGCAATGTTCTTCGCATTTTCAAAGGATATGAAGGACTGCGCCTCAGAATTCCGGGCGTTATAGAGGTAAATGCCGCTGTTCCGGTCGATTGCCGAGACCGCCTCGATCCGGGTCGGTCCGCCGATCACGACCACTGCTTCGCCCCCGCGAACCCGCTCGAAAACACCGGATTCGAGCTGTTGCGGCTGGTTGTCGGCAGGCAAGTCGAACATCGCCGCCGTGCGCAGTGATCCATCGGGCAATTCCTGCAGTATCGCCGATTCGTTCAGGTCACGCCCTTGCGCCTGATAGCGGTAGAAATCCGCGAACCCGCTGTCGGTCAGGGTGCCCTGCTCCAGCCAGTAGCGCATGTCGCTCGCCATCGCGATTGTCTCGTTGGCGACTTCAAGCTGGTTCTGTTCGTAGTAATTTTCTGCCAGCGTATTGGCATTCTGCATCAGACCGCGAGAATCGTCGGAGAACCAGAAATCGACGCCGGACTGGAACAGGAAGGCTGCGAAACCGGCCACCAGCAGGGTCGGAATGGCTGCCACCATCGAAAAGAAGAACACCAGCCGCACATGCAACCGCGCGGTACTGCCAGCGGCGCGCCGGATGGCCAGCCGGCGGCCGAGCAGGACAACCAGCGCAATTGCCGGGATCAATGTCCCGATCAGCAGCGACGCGACTTGCGTCGAGGGCAACAACTGACCGCCCTCGGGTGCGCTGCTGAAGCTGTAATAGGTCGCCGCCACCATGCCCGCGAAAGCCAGCCCGGCGATGACTTCAAGGATCAGGAAAAAATTGGCGCGGCGTGATGCGACGACGAAGCGCCGCATCCATCGGGGAGTCCGGTGCTGGATCGAGGGGGACGCGCTCTTCATCGTTGCTCAGTTACAACGCCAGTGTTGTATTTTTGCAAGTCCTTTTGCGCCCAACGGGCACAATCATCCGATAAACATTGGTGCGCAGCCTTACCGGGCCGCAGAAAACCGGTCCGGGTCGATCACCAACTCGACCAACCGCTTGCGCAAGGTGTTGCGGTTGATGCCGAGCAGTTCGGCCGCGCGCAGCTGGTTACCGCCGGTCTGCCGCAGGGCGTGTTCGAACAGGGGTTTCTCGAATGCGGCCAGCGATTGCTGGTACAATTTGCCATTGGGCTGGCCGTGAACTGACAGCCAGCTTTCCAGCGCAGCGGCGAAGCCGTCGTCCTCGGTTGTGCTCCCGCGCACGCGCAACGCTTCTCCCAGAACGGCGGTGATCGTGTCGGTATCGATGACATCGTCGCGGGCCATGAGCGCGAGGCGGTAGACGGTGTTTTGCAGCTCGCGGACATTTCCGCGCCACGGCTGGCGCTCCAGCAGGGTGATCGACGCATCGTCCAGTTGCCGCGGCGGCAGTCCTTCACTGGCGGCCAGCCGCAGGAAATGCCGCGCCAGGGCGCCGATATCGCCTACCCGGTCACGCAGCGGGGGAAGCTGGATCGGAACCACGTTGAGGCGGTAGAACAGGTCCTCGCGGAAGGTTCCCGCGGCGATCATCGGGCTGAGATCCCGGTTGGTGGCGGCGATAATGCGAACATCGACGGAAATTTCCTGACGTCCGCCGACCCGGCGGATGCGCCCCGATTGCAAGGCCCGCAGCAACCGCGTCTGCGCATCCGCTGGCATATCGCCGATTTCGTCGAGAAACAGCGTGCCGCCATTGGCCTGTTCGAATTTGCCGATCGCCTGGTTCACCGCCCCGGTGAAGGCGCCCTTTTCGTGTCCGAACAACTCGCTTTCGATCAGTTCACCGGGGATCGCCGCGGCGTTCACGGCGATGAACGGTCCGGTCTTCCGGTGGCCGAGTTGATGGATGGCATCGGCCACCAGTTCCTTGCCAGTCCCCGATTCGCCCAAAATCAGAACCGTCAAATCGTTACGCAGCACGCGGGTAATCATCCGGAACACGCCCTGCATCGCCGGACTGCGCCCGACCAACGGAAGCCCTTCGCCCGGTTCCGCAGGCTCGCCGCCGCTCCGGGTCGCACGGGCGCCTGTTGCCTGTTCCACTGCTCGTACAAGTTCATCGAGGTCGAACGGCTTGGGGAAATATTCGAACGCCCCGGTATCGCTCGCCCGGATGGCGGTATCGAGGGTATTCTGCGCCGAAAGGATGATCACCGGCATTTCAGGGTGTTTGGTACGTATCTCGGCGAGGCCTACGATCCCGTCGCCATCGGTCAGCATGACGTCAGTCAGCATCGCATCGAAGTGTTGCATCGACAGATGGCGGTCTCGTCCGACAATGCTGTCCGAAATAGTGACGGCAAAGCCTTCCTC
Source organism: Allopontixanthobacter sp. (assembly GCF_034376665.1). Classification (NCBI taxonomy): domain Bacteria; kingdom Pseudomonadati; phylum Pseudomonadota; class Alphaproteobacteria; order Sphingomonadales; family Erythrobacteraceae; genus Allopontixanthobacter; species Allopontixanthobacter sp. The sequence goes on from NZ_JAXMJI010000121.1 coordinate 8,626, forward strand.
TTCCAGGGCCGCGGTGACAACCGTGGCAATCGCATTGTCGTCCTCTACCAGCAGGATTTGTCCGCGCACCGTGCCCATCCCTATTTCGCCACCGGCAGATTGATCCGAAAATGGGTCAGCCCTGCCCGGTCATCCCGGCTGTAACCGATGCGGCCATCCATATCGGCGAGCAATTTCTTCACGAGCGCGAGACCGAGGCCCTGCCCGCCCTTCTTCGCGGTCACGAAAGGTTCGAACATCCGGTCGGCCAGTTTGGGATCGACACCCGGGCCATTGTCGATCACCGACACCTCGATCGGCACCCGAACGGACCGGCCAAGCCGGATCGCACTCATCGCCAGCCCGCTAACGAAGCGGGTCTTGACCATGATTTCCCCGATTTCCATCCCCGAACACGCATCGCAGGCGTTGGACAGCAGGTTGATCATCACTTGCTCCAGCGCATCCTGGCTGGCGAGCACTTGTGGCAGCGACGGATCGAATTCCTCGCTCAGGGTGACGTTCGGCGGAGCGCCCGCGCGCACGGTCGCCATCGCATTGCGGACAGCTTCATGCAGGTTGAACGGCGCGACCGGATCCGGCGTGTTACTGCCCAGCTTCTGCATCCGGTCGACCAGCCTCGCAATCCGGTCAACCTCGACCGAAATCATCGCGGCGAGCGGACGGTCCTTTTCGTCGACCCGCCGGGCGAGCAACTGACCGGCACCCCGGATTGCCGCCAGCGGGTTCTTGATCTCATGGGCCAGCACCGCCGGCGCGCCGACTGTATTTTCCTTCTCCCCTTCGTCGGAGACATCGTCCCGGCTGCCGTCGGACAGTGACATCACTTTCCATCCGGGATGGGTTGCCATGGGCGAGACAGTCAGGTTGAAGCGCCTGCGTTCGCCTCCCACGACAGCCACGACGCCGCGGGCAACCAGCTGATGATCTTCGGCGGCCAACCGTTCCTGAAGGCCAGTCGTACCGAAATCGATCAGGTCGGTGATCCTGGTGCCGGTGAGCCGCTTGCTGCTGCGGCCGAGCAGGTTTTCCGCCGAGGGGTTCGCTTCCGCAATGCGCAGTTCGCGGTCAAGCAGAAGCACCGAGAAGATCAGTCCGGCCAATTGGGTCTGCGCCGGCGGTCGCGGACCTGACTTCACCGACCCGGCCTTGACATGACGCCCTGTTGACACCGGCTGCGCGTTCACGCCGCGCGGCGGCGCATGAACGGGGTGTAGAAACGTTCCAGTTCCCCGATCACTTGCTGGGGGTCGTCCAGGAAATTCACCCGGTTCCGGAATTCCGCCGATCCATGCATCCCCTTGGTGTACCAGCCGAGATGCTTGCGGGCGACCTTGACCCCGACTTCGGCGCCGTACAGGTCGAGCATTCCGCGATAATGTTCGATCAGCACCGCGAACTGTTCGTCGAAATCGGGGTTCGGTAACGCTTCGCCCGTCCTCAGCCAATGCATGACCTGCCCTAGCAGCCATGGTTTTCCGTAAGCACCGCGCCCGATCATGACCCCGTCCGCACCGGATTGCTCCAGCGCAGCAGCGGTGTCCTCTATTCCGCAAATGTCGCCATTCACGATCACCGGGATGGACACCGCATCCTTGACCTTGCGGATGAAGCTCCAGTCGGCGGACCCCTTGTACATCTGGTTCCGTGTGCGGCCGTGCACGGTGATCATCTTTACCCCGATGTCTTCCGCAATTCGCGCGAGTTCGGGCGCGTTGAGGCTGTCATGATCCCAGCCCATCCGCATTTTGACGGTGACCGGCACCGACACCGCCTTGACGGTCGCTTCCATCAGCCTGGTCGCCAGAGGAACTTCGCGCATCAGTGCCGACCCGGCGAAACCATTGGTGACCTTGCGCACCGGGCAACCGAAATTGATGTCGATTATCGCGGCGCCGCGATCTTCGTTGAGCCTGGCCGCTTCGCCCATCGATACCGGATCGCACCCGACCAGCTGCATCGAGACGGGTTCTTCGATGCTGTGCCACGCCACTTTTTGCAGGGACTGGCGCGTTTCACGGATCATCGCCTGGCTGGCGACCATTTCGGTCACGTTTAGGCCCGATCCATAGCGGCGGACAAGCGCACGGAACGGCAGATCGGTAACCCCGGTCATCGGCGCGAGCACGACCGGGCAGTCGATCGCAATCGGACCGATGTTGATCGGCTTGAGCGCCGGTGGAAGGGGAAGCGTGCTCATCGTGAATATGTGCCTAAAATTTGGGCAGCGCATAGTGCATTGCAGCATCGGGCGCAAGCAGCTAGCGCCCGGGCAATGACACAGGGCCACTCCCCCCACACGTCAGCCACGCGCGGTTTTGCGGCGGTCATCGTCGCAGCCGGTCAAGGCCTGCGTGCAGGTCAGCCGCTGCCCAAGCAATTTGCTGCCTGGCAGGGGAAGCCCGTAGTTCGCCACTCTGCCGAAGCACTTGCGGCGGCGGGCGCGCGGCCGATCATCGTGGCGATCCCCGATAATGCGGGAGAGATTGCCAAGGCCGCGCTGTCGGGGATCGAACATCTGCGGCTGGTGACCGGCGGTGAAACGAGGCAGGCGTCAGTCGCCAAGGCCCTGGACGCACTTGAATCCGACGCCCCGGAATTTGTGCTGATCCACGACGCGGCGCGGCCGCACGTTCCAGCGGCGGTAATCGAACGGCTTCTCACCGCGTTGGACGAAACGTCGGGCGCGATTCCGGTTCTTTCGGTGGTGGACAGCTTGTCGATCGACGCAGGCGGATTGATGGCCGGTTCCGCAGACCGGGAACAGCTGCGCCGGGTGCAGACTCCCCAGGCGTTTCGCTTTGCCGACATCCTTGCCGCCCACCGAGCGTGGACAGGGGAGCAAACTGCTGGGGACGACGCACAAGTCGCGGCGGCTTCTGGCTACGGGATTGCTCACGTCACCGGTGACGAGGCGCTCAGGAAGCTGACATTTGCAGAAGATTTCATGAGCCAATTACCCGATATCCGCACCGGAATGGGATACGACGTTCACCGGCTGGCGGCGGGCGAGGAACTGTGGCTCGGCGGATTGCTGATTCCACATGACCGCGGGCTCGCCGGGCACAGCGATGCCGATGTCGCGCTTCATGCTGTGGTCGATGCGCTGCTCGGCGCGATCGGTGAAGGCGACATCGGCCAGCATTTTCCGCCCAGCGACCCGCAGTGGAAAGGCGCCAATTCGGCCCAATTTGTCGAGCACTCTGTCGGCCTCGTAACCGGCGCAGGGTACTCGATCAGCAACGTGGATTTGACGATTGTCTGCGAAGCGCCGAAGATCGGCCCGCATCGGGACGCCATGCGCGCGAAACTGGCCGAGCTTCTGGGCGTTGATACCAACCGGGTTAATATAAAGGCGACCACAACCGAAAGGTTGGGATTCGCCGGGCGTGGAGAAGGTATCGCCGCGCAGGCAATCGCGACTGTTGTTGCAACAGACAGGAAGTTCGAACGATGAAGACCCTCCGACTATTGGCATTGTCCGGTGCACTCATGGCGCTGACCGCTTCGCAAGTTGCCGCTGCGCAAACAGCAGCGCCGCCTTGCGTCCGGCAGGCCGACCTCGCCGACGCCGTGGTTTATGCCATGCCCTCGATGATCAGCGCGCTTCAGGCAAAATGCGCAGCCTCTTTGCCGGCGAACGGGTTTCTCAAGACCCAAGGTGTCCAGCTAAGCGCATCCTATGCCGCCCGGCAGGGTTCGGCATGGCCGGGTGCGCGCCGGTTCCTGCTTGGCTTTGCAGCCACGAGCGTGAAGCCCGCCGACAGCGAGATGCTGGAAATCGTTTCCTCACTGCCTGCCGAATCGATGCGGCCGTTCGTCGATGCGATGATCCAGCAGGAAGTTTCGAAGAAAATCCCGCTCAAGGATTGCCGCAATATCGAGCGCGGCGTTTCCATGCTGGCCCCTTTGCCGCCGGAAAACATGGGCGGGCTGGCAGTATTCCTGGCCCGGATCACGGGGGTCAAGCAGCCCGCAATATGTGAAAGCAGCTAGCCATGAGGCAATCTCTGTTACCCAAGGAAATCGACGTCCTCGCGCGGCGCGTGATTGAACAAAACATCGCTGCTGGTCGCAAGATCACGATTGCGGAAAGTTGCACCGGGGGGCTGGTGGCCGCTGCGCTGACCGAAATTCCCGGGTCTTCCACCGTCCTCGATCGGGGCTTCGTGACCTATTCCAACGAAGCAAAAATCGAGATGCTGGGCGTTTCCAGCGATATTATCGAAACCTTCGGAGCAGTTTCCATCGCCTGCGTCTGGGCCATGGCCAACGGGGCGTTGGCCAACAGCAATGCGGATGTTGCGGTGGCCATCAGCGGCGTGGCCGGCCCCGGCGGCGGGACGGACAAGAAGCCGGTCGGCACGGTCGTCTTCGCGCGGGCAGTGCGCAACAGCACGGGGGAACCGGAAGGCGAGCTCAAGATCTTCGACGGGAGCAGCCGCGCTGAAGTGCGTTTTCAGGCGACCGTTTGCGCGCTGGAATTATTGCTGCCGTAAAGTTCACGCGCGCGGTCTTCGAACGCGGCAACCATCTTGCGAAACGCGCGGTCGAAATACTGGCCCGCCAGCGCTTCGAACACCCGGTTCTTGAAGGTGAAATCGACCGCGAAATCGATCTTGCAACGGCCATCGGGCAGCGGTTCGAAATACCAGCGATTATCGAGATCGCGCAGGGGGCCATCGACATATTGTACGTCGATGAACTCCGGGCGCTGCTTGGTGATCCGCGAGGTAAAGCTTTCGCGCAGGCTTTTGAAGCCAACCACCATGTCCGCGGTCATGTCAGTCTCGCTGTTCGCGCGGACCCGCGTGGCAATGACCCACGGCAGAAATTCCTCATACCGACCGACATCGGCCACAAGGTCGAACATCTGTTCGCTTGTATAGGGCAGCACTCGGGTTTCACGGATTCCGGGCATCAGCCGATTTTCGTTTTGGCCAGCTTTGCCTCGCGCGCCGCACGCATCTGGGCGAAATCATCGCCAGCGTGATAACTCGACCGGGTCAGCGGAGTGGAGGCGACCTGAAGGAAACCCTTCGCCCGCGCAATCGCGCCGAATGCGTCGAACGCCTTGGGAGTAACGAAATCCTCCACCTTGGCATGTTTCGGGGTCGGCTGAAGATATTGCCCCATGGTCATGAAATCGATGTCGGCAGTGCGCATGTCGTCCATCACCTGATGGACTTCGAGCCTCTGTTCCCCCAGCCCCAACATGATCCCCGATTTGGTGAAGATCATCGGATCGTGGTGCTTCACTTCTTCCAGCAGGCGGAGCGAAGCATAATAGCGGGCGCCGGGCCGGATCGTTGGATAAAGTCTTGGTACGGTTTCGAGGTTGTGGTTGTAAACGTCTGGCCCGGCTTCGCAAATCGCCTCGACCGCAGGGCGCATCTTGCCGCGGAAGTCAGGCGTCAGAATTTCAATCGTGGTGCCGGGGGTTTCGCGCCGTAGCGCCTGGATGACCTTCACGAACTGCCCTGCCCCGCCATCCGGCAGGTCGTCACGGTCGACCGAGGTGATCACGATATGCTCCAGCCCGAGCTTGGCGGCCGCCGCGGCGGTATGTTCGGGTTCCAGCGGGTCAACAATCCGCGGCATCCCGGTCTTCACGTTGCAGAACGCACAGGCGCGTGTGCAGACATCGCCCAGGATCATCACCGTGGCGTGTTTTTTGGTCCAGCATTCCCCGATATTGGGACACGCCGCTTCCTCGCACACCGTGTTGAGATTGAGGTCGCGCATCAGCTTTCGGGTTTCGTGATAGCCCTTGCTGACCGGCGCCTTCACCCGGATCCAGTCCGGCTTGCGTGCACGAATGGGGCGCTCCTCTGCGGAAGCGGCAATATCGTTCGGAGCGGCGGCCAGATCGTTCATACGCGCCATTTAGGCCGCCTGTCGCCAAGCCGCAAGGCACCGCACCAAATCCAAAGCGCAATGGTGTCCGATCGCCAGGCGCAACACGATTGCAGAACGAATTGATCCCCGCTAGCAGCCCACAGGCAAGAGAGAGCGACCATGCGATAGCCAGGCGCAGGGTTCATCAACGGAGACTGATTGCGATGTCCGAATTTGCCCGCTTGCTCGAAGGATATCACAGGTTCCGCAAGGATGGATATCCCCGCCAGCGTGAACGGTTCGACCATCTGGTGGAACAGGGACAATCACCGAAGTTCCTGATAATTGCCTGTTCGGACAGCCGTGTCGATCCGTCGCAGATTTTCGATGTCGATCCCGGCGAGATCTTCGTCGTCCGCAATGTTGCCGCACTGGTTCCCCCGTTCGAAACAACACCCGGCCTCCACGGTGTTTCCGCAGCACTGGAATTTGCGGTCCAGGTTTTGAAGGTGGAACACATCGTGGTCATGGGCCACGGAATGTGCGGGGGAACGAAAGCGGCCTTGACGCAGGAAATGCTGGGGACCGCCCCCGGCGAAGGTGGCTTTATCTCGAGCTGGATCGGCCTACTGGATGCCGTGCGCGGTCCTGTGGCCGAGAAATACGGGACCGAAACGCGCGACGCTGAACGCGCGATGGAACACGCCGCAGTTCAGGTCAGCCTGGCCAATCTGCGGACATTCCCCTGCATCAGACAGAAGGAACGCACCGGCGAACTGAAGCTCCACGGCAGTTTTTTCGCTATATCCGAGGGCGTTCTGCATCTTCTCGATGAAACGACCGGGCAATTCAACCCGGCAGAGTGATTGCGCTTGCGCGGGACGAACGGCGCTGTATCCCCTTCCCCCATGTCACACGAAACCTTGAAGAACATCGCCTTGCTGATCGATGCGGACAATGTCGATCCGCGAGGCATTGATCCGGTTCTTACCGTGATGGCGGAACTCGGCCAGGTCAATGTGCGCCGGGCCTATGGCAATTTTGCCAAGCAGGCGCTGGTCAAATGGGATGTCATCACCAACAAGTTCGGCATTCGCCCGCAGCAGCAATTCGACGTGTCGAAGGGCAAAAACGCCACCGATATGGCCATGACGATCGACGCGATCGACCTGCTCAACCAGGGCAAGGTCGACGGGTTCGGGATCATGACCTCGGACAGCGACTTTACCCCGCTGGTCACCCGGCTTCGGCAGGACGGGATTATCGTTTACGGTTTTGGCGGCACCAAGACACCGCAGGCCTTCCGCTCGGTCTGCACCCGCTTCATCGAAGTGGAGAAGTTGATCGCCGGTAACGCGCTGGACGAAAATTTCAGCGGCAAGCCTAAGGTCGAAAAATCGGCGCCCGTCGATACCGATTTGCTCGAGCTGATCGGTGCCGCTTACAAGGAGGCGAAGCGCGACGAAGCGGGCTTTGCCAAGCTGCAGCAGGTCGGGCAGATCGCCGGAAATCGCTCCAGCTTCGACGTGCGAAACTACGGCTTCAAGAGCCTGTCCGAACTGTTCGAGGCGCTCGACAATTTCAAGCTCGAGCGGCGTGACGACAAGCAGATCTATGTGAAGCGGTTACGCTGACGGCATCCGGCAGCGGCGGACAGGCACAAAAAAGGGCGCGAACCGCAGCCCGCGCCCTTCCTTGGGTGTTCGTTACAGCCTCACATGGCTGCAGCAGTTTCCACCGGTGTTCCTGCAGCCTTCTGCTCGGCATAGACGGTCCACAATTTCGCAATTGATTCCCGGTTCCCGGTCACCTTGGCGAAAGTCGCCTTGGCTTCCTCGGTCTTGCCCTGGTCCACCTGGGCGATACCCAACCGGGTCAGTACCCGCGGCATATCGGATCCGGGCTTGCTCAGCGCGATCGTGTACATTTCTTCCGCTTGCGCCGCCTTGCCATAGCTGAGGAACGCGTCCCCCGCTGCGGCGGCCGTTACAGCTGTGCTGGCGGGCTTGCGGGCATCGCGCTCAAGCGCCGGAAGTTCGGCCTGGTCGGCGTTGAGGCGTGCCTTTGCGGTGCTCAGGCTTTCCGAGATGAACACATCGCCGGAGTTTACCAGTCCGGCTTTCAAGCCCTCATCAACGGCGCTAACCACTTCGCCAGGAAGTCGCCGGGCGTCGGCAACCTCGATATAATCGACATAGTCCCGTTCGCTGCGCAGGCTCCCCGTCCGCCGGGCGAGACGCAACAGATCAAGCGTTTCCTGGGCGTCGAAATCGTTGAAATTGCGCTGGATCGCAATGGCGTCACCCCAGCTGTCCTTTGCCGGAAACAGCTTTGCATTCATGCGCGCAAAGGCTGCTGCGGATTCCGCGAGATCGTTATTATAGGCCACGCTGATCCCGCGTTTCAGCCATATCGGGTCGACTTCCTTGCCGGCGGCGATGCGCTTGTTCAACGCGTCTGCAAGGTACTGGAGCCCCTCAGCATTCATATCCTGGCTGAAATAGGTTTCCGCGATAATCGCCTGAGGATCCGAGGAAGTCAGGCCCGCATCGACCGCAGCCTGAAGCCGCGTTCGGGCGGTTGGCCAATCCTCTGCCTGATAGGCCAACTGGCCGGCTGTATACAAATAGTCCGCAACCGATTCAGCAGGGACCTTCCCGCTTTCGAGCATCAGGTCGATACCCTTGCGCTGCATGGCCAAATCCGTGCTCGACCGGCCGAAGGAATACAGCAGATTACCGGCTGCGAACCGGTCATCGGGTGTTTCGATGGCTGCCAGCACAGCCGGAATACCTGCAGCGATGGCCGCATTATCCTTCGGCTCTGCCTGGAACTGGTCGTTGACCGGCGAATAGGCCGCGACGAAGGCTTTGGAATAATTGGCCTTGGGCGCTTCGTCCTTCTTGGCCTTTTTCTGTGCATGGGCGGGCGCTTCCAGCGCAGCCGCGCCAAATACCGCCCCGCTTACCAGGGCAATTCCCAATAGCAGATTTGATCCGCTGCGCTTGGTGCGCGTGGTTCGATTGCGGGTGTGACTAAACATCAATGTATCTCCGGGGGTTGGATTGAACGGCGCAACGGGGCCTCAAATACGAACGCATCCTGTAGTAGTTCCGCCAGGTGCGCGATTGCAAATCTTTTGCAGCCTGGGGTCTGAACCGCGTTTGAACATGCCGACGGACGCTGCGCCATACCGTGAACCCTCCTAACACCAGACAAATGTGGAAAACCCGGCCATTTTCGCCGTCTGGGGCCGGGTTTTGGTGGCGGTTGTCACTGCAATGGCCTATCTTGTCGCAACGCAAAATACTTCGCCCTGTCTGCCCCTCACCCTCGCCCGATCCGAGGATGTGGAAGGGGTTGGCCCATAACGAAAAGAGTCCTCTTGAGCGACGATATTGAAACCCTCACCCCGCCGGTTCCTTCGGGCGAATATGCCAGGATCGACATCGTCGATGAGATGAAGACCAGCTATCTCGATTACGCGATGAGCGTGATCGTCAGCCGCGCCCTGCCTGATGTGCGTGACGGGCTGAAGCCGGTGCACCGCCGCATCCTGTTCGCCAGTGACGAAGGCGGCTTCGTAGCCGGGCGCCCCTACCGCAAGAGCGCGAAGATCGTCGGCGATGTCATGGGCAATTATCACCCGCACGGGGATAGCGCGATCTACATGGCGCTGGTGCGGATGACCCAGCATTGGTCGATGCGGGTGCCACTGGTCGATGGCCAGGGCAATTTCGGATCGATGGATCCAGATATGCCGGCATCGATGCGTTATACCGAAGCGCGCCTGGCGAAAGTCGCGAACAGCCTGCTGGACGATCTCGACAAGGATACGGTCGATTTCGTCGAGAATTACGACGGTTCCCGGATGGAGCCGACCGTGCTCCCTGCCCGGTTCCCCAATCTGCTGGTCAACGGCGCGGGCGGCATCGCGGTGGGCATGGCGACCAACATCCCGCCGCATAATCTGGGCGAAGTGATCGACGGATGCTTCGCCTATATGGACAATCCGGCGATCACGTCGGAAGAATTGTTCGAAATCATTCCCGGCCCCGATTTCCCCACCGCACCGCTGATCCTCGGCAATGCGGGTGCGCGCGCGGCATACACCACCGGACACGGCTCGATCCTGCAGCGGTGCCGCCACGAAATCGAAACCAAGCGCGGTGACCGCGAATCGATCGTCCTGACATCCATCCCCTATCAGGTGGGTAAATCGGGTCTGGTCGAGAAACTGGCCGATGCCGCGAAGGACAAGCGGATCGAAGGTGTTTCGGACATTCGCGACGAATCGAGCCGGATGGGTGTGCGCGTCGTGATCGACCTCAAACGCGATGCCACCGCCGAAGTGGTGCTCAACCAGATCTGGCGGCACACCCCCGCGCAGTCGAGTTTCCCGGCCAATATGCTGGCGATTCGCGGCGGACGTCCCGAAACGCTGATGCTGCGGGATTTCATCCAGGCGTTCATCACCTTCCGCGAAGAAGTCATCACGCGGCGCACCAAGTTCGAGCTGAACAAGGCCCGCGACCGCGCACATATCTTGCTCGGCCTGGTCGTCGCCGTGTCCAACCTGGACGAAGTGGTCGCGATGATCCGCAGTTCGCCCAATCCGGTAGAAGCGCGGGCAAAACTGGCTGCCAAGGAATGGCCGATCGGCGAGATCGCGCAATATATCCAGCTGATCGAAGCGATCGAACCCGACGCCGACCAGACGGGCGGAACCTACCGCCTGTCAGACCGGCAGGTGCGCGCGATTCTCGAACTGCGCCTGCACCGTCTGACCGCGCTCGGCCGCGATGAAATCGGTGATGAGCTGAAACTGCTGTCCGATGCCATTGCCGGCTATCTGGAAATTCTCGCCGACCGCGTGAAATTGTATCAGATCATGCGCGAGGAACTGCAGGAAATTCGCGACAATTTCGCCACTCCTCGCGTGGCAGAAATCGCCCCGGCATGGGACGGGCTGGACGATGAAGACCTGATCGCGCGCGACGAGATGGTGGTGACCGTCACGCTTGACGGGTACATCAAGCGCACCCCTCTGTCGGCGTTCCGCGCCCAGCATCGCGGCGGCAAGGGCCGTGCGGGCATGGC